>CAYLSR010000476.1:0-1509 GCA_964385855.1 uncultured Mogibacterium sp. | reverse complement strand
GCGGAAGTCCTGCAGAGCCTGACCCCGGGCCAGCAGGTCGTCAAGATCGTCAAGGATGAACTCGTCGACATCATGGGCGGCGCGAACAGCAAGCTGACGTATTCGCCGAGCGGCTTTACCGTCTACATGATGGTCGGCCTTCAGGGTACCGGTAAGACGACGACCTGCGGCAAGCTGGCGAATTACCTCAAGCAGAGCGGCAAGAAGCCGATGCTGTGCGCCTGCGACGTCTACCGGCCGGCCGCGATCGACCAGCTGGAGATCGTCGGCAAGGCGGTCAACACCCCGGTCTTCACCATGCGCGAATCTTCCGATCCGGTCGAGATCGCGAAGGCCGGCATGGAGGCCGCGGAGAAGAAGGGCTGCAACGTCCTGATCATCGATACCGCGGGGCGGCTGCAGATCGACCAAGCGCTGATGGAGGAGCTCCGGCAGCTCAAGAAAAACGTACGGCCGCATGAAATCCTGCTGATCGTCGACGCGCTGACCGGACAGGATGCCGTCAATATCGCGAGCGGTTTTAACGACGCGCTCGGCATCGACGGGATCATCATGACCAAGATGGACGGTGATTCGAGGGGCGGCGCCGCGCTGTCCGCGAAGTCCGTCACGGGCAAGCCGATCAAGTTCATGGGTACCGGCGAAAAGTACGACGCGCTGGAGCCGTTCCATCCGGATCGGATCGCTTCCAGGATCCTCGGCATGGGCGACCTGATGAGCCTGATCGAGCAGGCGGAGAACAGCTATACCGAGGAAGAGGCGCTGGCGATGGAGGAAAAGCTCCGCCGGAACGCCTTTGACCTCAACGATTTTCTGGATCAGATGGAGCAGATCAACAAGATGGGCGGTCTGGCCAAGCTGATCAACATGATCCCGGGGATCTCCGAAGCCGACAAGCGGCAGATGGATTTCGATCAGGGCAAGAAAGACCTCGATAAGATGAAAGCGATCATCCAGTCGATGACCAAGGCCGAGCGAAAGGACCCTTCGATCCTCAACGCGAAGCGCAGAAAGCGCATCGCGGCCGGCTCCGGGACTTCCGTCCAGCAGGTCAATCAGCTCATCAAGCAGTTCGACGCGATGAAAAAGCAGATGAAGATGCTTAATAACCCGAAGGCCCTCAAGAAGAACAAGCTCTTCCGCGGCCTGATGGGCTAAGACGCCCGCTCAGCCGGGATGTATAAACCACGTAATCATTTATATTTCAAACCAAGGAGGACCAAATGGTCAAGATCAGATTGAAGAGAATGGGCGCACACAAGAAGCCTTTCTACAGAGTCGTCGTTGCGGATTCCCGCACGCCGAGAGATGGCAGATTCATCGAGGAGATCGGCACCTATGATCCGCTGAAGGATCCTGCTGAGATCAAGATCGATGTCGAAAAGGCTCAGAAGTGGCTCTCCACGGGCGCTCAGCCGACCGATACCGTTCGGGCTCTACTGAAGAAGGCCGGCGCGTTCGAATAGGTCAGGTGATCCGAATGGCTGGTCTGGTAGAAGCAATTGCTCG
>CAYLSR010000475.1:0-1521 GCA_964385855.1 uncultured Mogibacterium sp. | reverse complement strand
CCAACCTGCCGCTGGTGCAGGGATTCCTCGACCTCAAGGAAGAGGACTACTACGATTTCAAGCGCAAGATGGCGGAAGACATGATCGCCGAGTACGAACGTGTTTCCGGCATCAACATCCGCGACCACATCGTCGAGATCGAAGTCTCGACGCCGGTGACGGTCGCGCACTACGTCGGCGCGTGGAAAGGCAGCATCTACGGGTATTCGCACAGCATCGACGACCATGCGGTCGCCCGCCTGCAGATGAAAGAAGAAGATCACTTCATCGACGGACTGGAATTCGCTGGCGCGCACGCGATCTCCGGCAACGGGATGGGCCCTGCCGTCACGAACGGCCGCGCCGCGGCCAAGGCGGTCTGGGAAGACATGGAGAGAAAGGAGGCCGCAAAATGAAGATCAAAGGATTCCTCAAAGACGTCGGCGGCGCTTCCCGCGTCACGAAGATGCGTCAGGAGATGATCGCGCAGGCTTCCGCTAAGCCGGACCCGGTCGATCCGATCCGCGCGCTCGCGGACGCGCTCCATCCGGGCAAACAGCAGTTCACCGTCACGGAGATCCGCGACGCGTCTCCGACCGCCAAGACCTACCGCTTCTCGCCGATCAACGGCCATGTGCCGGTGTTCCAGTGCGGACAGTACGCGAACTTCTACCTCACGATCGGGCAGAGCGTCCTGACGCGGGCATACTCAATCTCCTCCGCGCCGTACGAAGCGCGGCTCGAAGATCCGTACTTCGAGATCACGATCCGCAGCAACGTGCCATACCTCGTGCCGGACTGGTTCCTGGAGAACGTCACCGTCGGCACCGAGATCACGGCGGCCCTGCCGTTTGGCCAGTTCTACTACGAACCGCTCCGCGATGCTTCGCACATCGTCGGCCTCGCCGGCGGCTCGGGCATCACGCCGTTCCTCTCGATGGCCCGGGAGATCGCGCACGGCACGCTCGATGTGGACCTCACGCTCCTCTACGGATCGGTGAACCACACCGACATCGTCTGCGGAGAAGCCCTTCAGGCGGCCGCCGAGGCCTGCCCGGACAAGATCCACATCGTTCACGTCATGTCGGATGACCCGGACTGGGCGGGCGAAAAGGGCTTCCTGACCCGCGAGCTCATCGAAAAGTATTCGCCGGAAGGCGCCAGCTATTTCTTCTGCGGTCCGCCGGTCTGAGGCGTTTTTCCAGCAACTCAGCGGGGGCGTCATCGTGTCAGAAGCGTCATGTACTTCAAGGTCGAAGCGGTCATGCAGGAGATGGACGTTCCGAGGAAGCGCTTCCGCCACGACGCCGCGGCGCAGCCTGCGGTGAAGCTGATCCCGGGCTTCCCGATGGATCAGGTCGGCACGGAATACCAGCTCACGGTCGTCCGGGGCATCCACGAGGACGTCATCCCGGCCCGAGCGGATGAACCGGTCGCCGTCGCCCTCGAACGCGCCGGCATCCCGGTCGACACCCACTGCCGCGGCGGCGAATGCGGCTACTGCCGCTCCCAGCTGCTGGCCGGAGACATCTTCGTCTCCCC
>CAYLSR010000474.1:0-1540 GCA_964385855.1 uncultured Mogibacterium sp. | reverse complement strand
ATCTCCTCGTCGGTCAGCGGTGTTTCGTGCGTCAGCTTGTGCCAGAAGTTCGCGATCGTCTTGATCCGCTTCTTGTCTTCCGGCATCATGTTGAAGAAGTTCAGGTAGGTATCCGTCCCGCAGCGCTCGATGTGCTTGTACTGCGTCGTAATCCACCAGAGCTCCTCGATCGTCACGTCATACGGATCTTTCGGCCGGTCCTCGATGAGCGCCAGGTCGTCCCCCATCCGTCCGTGGAAGATCTGGTTCTGCCCGGCTGCCTTGTCCCAGTACCCCGTACCGATCACGGACTGCACCCGCCCGTACTCCGCCGTGATATACGCACAGCGCTCGATCTCGATCAGCGGCAGGAACTCAAACAGCTGCGCGTTGAGCTTTTCCCTTTTGGCCATAAAATCTGCTTTTTCCATGTCTTTCCTCCGTTCTTCCAAAGCCGTCCCGCGGCCCTAGACCTCCCAGTTCAGCGCGTCCACCCTCTTCTGCAGCTCCGCGTGACGCTCCTGGAACTGCAGTTCCTTGTTGTGCATATAGTAACGGTCGCAGCCGTAATGCCCGATAAACCTGGCGGTGTGGTAGTTCACCGTGAGCTCCGTGACAAAGATCAGGATCTCATCTCCGCCTTCAAACGCCGCCTCGCAGAACCGGAAAGCATTGTCGAGGACGCTGCTTCCGTGCGCCGCCGCTTTCCGGAGGTTCCCAACCGTTTCGCCGAACAGCGCCCGGATCCGCTCAAAGGCCTTCGCGTTGTCCTTGTGCAGCCCCTCCTTGAGCAGGACCGCCTTGTACTCGTTCAGCTCGAGCAGCATCTTCTGGATGCTGTACTGCTTCGACAGCGCAATCGCCGAGGACTTCCGGCCTTTCTCCAGCCGCTCGTTCTCCTCATCGATCCGGCGGTCCAGGATCTCGAGGATCCCCGGGGCGCCGTCCTGCAGCGCTTCGGCCTTGATCGCCTGCAGTATCGGCGTCAGCAGATCGAGCGCATCCTCCAGCTGGCAGACGCTCCGGAGTTCCGCGGTGACCGCGTCGAACAGCAGTCCGAGGAAGGACAGCCGCTCATCCACGGGCGCCCTCTGCGCCCGGAACAGCACGTCTTCGCCCGGCTCGCCGGCCAGGATCGCGTCGATCCTGTAGTCGCTCTTGTATTTGTTGAACAGATCATAATAGATCGAAAAATCCTTCGCGATCTTGCGGTCCTGCAGGTACTGGCTGATCAGCTGCTCGTTGACCTCGAGGCCGTTCTCTTCATACAGCTTGATCATCTCCGACAGGTCGTCCCAGCCGCGGGCCGTCACGAAGTTCTTTCCGTCCACCGTGCTCTCGACCTTGTAGAAGTCCTTGTTTCGCGCGGACAGGTAGGTCAGCACCGAAGGGTGCACGCCCTTCGCCGAGGCGTACCGGCGCCAGGTCTCGTAATCCGGCTCCACGTCGATCCGCTTCAGGCGGTCCCAGGTCACGATGTCGAAATCCCGGAAGGATTTGTTGTACTCCGGCGGGTTGCCCGCTGTGACGACGATCCAGCCTTTCGGGATCCGGTGCTGTC
>CAYLSR010000473.1:0-1540 GCA_964385855.1 uncultured Mogibacterium sp. | reverse complement strand
GAACTTCCCGTCCACCCTCGCGATGTCCGCCGAGAGCACGACGCACTGGTCGCCGTACCGCTTCGCGGCGTCTTCGATAAGCTGAGGGTTGCGGATTGCGCCGGAATTGACGCTGACCTTGTCCGCGCCGCACTTGAGGACGCGGTCAAAATCCTCGACCGTGTTGATCCCACCGCCGACGGTGAGCGGGATGAAGATCTTCGAAGCGACTTCCGTCAACGCATCCGCGAAGAGCTTCCGCCCCTCCGCGGAGGCCGTGATGTCGTAAAACACCAGCTCGTCTGCGCCGGCATCGCTGTAATAGGCCGCCAGCGCGACGGGCGAATCCACGTCGCGAAGCCCTCCGAAATTCACGCCTTTCACGACTCTGCCGTTTCGTACATCCAGGCAGGGGATGATTCTCTTGGTGATCATGCCTGCGCCTCCCGGATGGCTTCCGCGAGGTCGATCGCGCCCGTATACCAGGCCTTCCCGATAATCGCGCCGTACAGCCCCATCTCCTTGAGCGCGCGGACATCCTCCATCGTGGAGATCCCGCCGGAGGCGATGATGCGCATGGTATACTTCTCCTGCAGCTTCTGATACATGCCGCGGTTGGTGCCCTGCATCGCGCCGTCCTTGGAGACATCGGTGCAGATGATCGTCTTGACCCCCTTGGTCTGCATGTTCTCGCAGAACGTCCCCAGCGTGTACTGCGACGTCTCCGTCCAGCCGCGGATGGCGACGTAGCCGTCCCGGACATCCGCGCCGACCGCGATCCTGCGGCCGTACATGCGGGTCGCCTCGACGACGAGGTTCTCGTTCGTGATCGCGGACGTGCCGAGGATCACCCTGGAAGCCCCGATGTCCACGTACCGATCGATGGTCTCCATGTTTCGGATGCCCCCGCCAATCTCGATCTTGAGCCCGGTCTCCCGGATGATCCGGGCGACCGTCTCCATATTCGGCGTACTGCCGTCCCGGGCGCCCTCCAGGTCCACCATGTGGATCCATTCCGCGCCGGCTTCCTTGAACAGGTTCGCCGTGTGGACCGGATCCTCATCATAAACCGTCATCTTCGCGTAATCCCCCTGATACAGGCGGACCGCCTTCCCGTCATACAGGTCGATTGCCGGTAAAATCAACATCTTTACAATCTCCTTTACAATTCACAGAATGCCTTCAGGATCGACAGCCCGACCTTCGAGCTCTTCTCCGGGTGGAACTGGCAGCCGTAGACGTTCCCGTTCTGCACCGCCGCGGTCAGCTCCGCGCCGTACTCCGTCGTCGCGATGACGTACGCGGGGTCCGTCTGCGCGTAATACGAGTGGACGAAATACACATGATCGCCCTCCCCCACGTACCGAAGCAGCGGGCTCTCCTGCGTCAGATGCAGCGCGTTCCAGCCGATCTGCGGGATCTTGAGCTCCTCCGGCACGACGCCCTTCATCGGGACGATCGACCCCGGGATGAGCCCGAGCCCCTCGTAGGTCCCGTATTCAAAACTCCTGTCAAACAGCATCTGCATCCCCAGGCAGATCCCGAGCAGCGGAACGCCTTT
>CAYLSR010000472.1:0-1545 GCA_964385855.1 uncultured Mogibacterium sp. | reverse complement strand
ATAAGAAGCACAGAAGGCCATCGCTCTATGAATAAGATGAGTCGTTGAATCGGAAAGGCAATACGAAAGGAAGTAAGCTTATGGCAAAGAAAGAGAATAAATACAAGGACTACGGGATATCAACGCAGTCGATTCATACGGGAACAGATTATGATGAAGGAACAGGCGCGGTAAGGCGGCCGCTTCATATGGCGAACAGTTACAAGCTGCCGGATGACCTGTCTCAGGTCAACTATTCATCGACGGATATTTTAATGTATTCGCGCAACGGAAATGCAAACCAGCACTGGCTTGAAGAGAAAATAGCAGCACTGCACGAAGCGGATGACGCCATTGTGCTTGCAAGCGGCGTCGGTGCGCTTCACGCGCTTTTCTGGACGCTTCTAAAGACCGGAGACAGAGTCGTTTATCCGAATGTAAGTTATATGGCGGTTTACCGTATGTTCCACGAACTTTTCAATAAGAAATTCGGAGTGGAAACGGTTATGGTGGATATGACAGACCTTGATGCTGTCAAAGCCGCAATCACACCGGGAACCAGACTGGTCCATATTGAAACGCCGGACAATCCAACGGTAGGGATCACAGACATCGAGGCTATTGCGAAAATAGCCCATGAGAATGGAGCAGTTCTTTCGGTGGATAATACATTTGCATCGCCTCTGAATCAGAAGCCGCTGTCACTGGGTGCGGATTTTGTGGTAGAGGCACTGACGAAATTTATTAACGGTCACGGAGATGCACAGGGAGGCGCCATTATCTCAAATGACCTTGAAACGATGGATCGCATACGGTATGAGGCCCAGGTCAATGTCGGTGCAGTCATCAGTCCCTTTAACGCATGGCAGATCATGAGAGGCTCTGTAACATTCCCGCTCAGGATGCGTCAGATCAATGAGTCTTCTCAGAAAATCGCTGAGTGGCTTGAGACAAGGAAAAACGTTACCTTTGTTTCATATCCGGGACTTAAGAGCAATCCGGGACATGAGCTTGCGAAGAAGCAGATGCAAAATGGCTATGGCGGCGTTATCTCTTTCGGACTGGATACAGATGATAAAACTGTGGAACGATTCTGCGCAGCTCTCAAGGTTGTAACATTCGCCGTATCCCTCGGTCATGATGAAAGCCTCATTTTTCCACAGCCAAGCTATGATGAAAGGATAAATCTTTATCCGGAAAAATTCAGAAAAGGATTCATCCGTTTCAGTGTTGGGCTTGAAGAAGCGGAAGATATCATAGCGGATATTGATCAGGCTTTGAAGGAAGTGAATCTGTAGTCTGGAATTCATGATCGAGCAATTGGAGAAATAATTTAAAAATGAAGCAAGGCTCCCGTACCAATCGATTGGCAGGGAGTCTTTTGCAATTATTTGTCTCGCAGATAAGTCCTGGGCGTCTCTCCGTAATATTCCTTGAACGTTTTGTAAAAATTGCTTTCCCGGAACGGTCATCAACATTCCTGCCAATGTTAAACACTGGCATGGAGCGGCATCGGATTCGTGGTTTTCTCATCTATCCATCGGTATCGGTGGAGAGAATACATCT
>CAYLSR010000471.1:1051-1548 GCA_964385855.1 uncultured Mogibacterium sp. | reverse complement strand
TCTGGGTCAGTTCCCCGCCGAGCTTCTGACCGCAAGTCCGCGGACAGAGCCGCGGGATCGGCAGAAACCGCCCGAAGCGTGCACAGACTACGGAAATATTGAGAAGAACAACGGAGGATTTTTCCCTTGAATGAACTGATCAGACTCGACAATATCAGCAAGTCTTTCGGAGACCACATGGTGCTCCGCGATATCAGCCTGACGATCCGCGAGAACGAATTCGTGACGCTGCTCGGACCGTCGGGCTGCGGCAAGACGACGACGCTCCGCATCATCGGCGGCTTCGAGCAGCCGGACAGCGGCCTCGTCTACTTCGACGGGAAGGACATCACCGCCCTCCCGCCAAACCGCCGGAACGTCAACACGGTCTTTCAGAACTACGCGCTGTTCCCGCACATGACGGTGGGGGACAACGTGGCGTTCGGCCTGCGGATCCAAGGGAAAGACGAGAAGACCGTCCGCGAGAAGGTGCAGTACGGGCTGAAGCTCGTCAACCT
>CAYLSR010000471.1:0-1041 GCA_964385855.1 uncultured Mogibacterium sp. | reverse complement strand
GGCGGACAGCAGCAGCGCGTGGCGATGGCGAGGGCGATCGTCAACGAGCCGAGAGTCCTGCTCCTGGACGAGCCGCTCGGCGCGCTGGACCTGAAGCTCCGCCAGGAGATGCAGTACGAACTGGTCCGGCTAAAAAACGAGCTTGGCATCACGTTCATCTACGTCACGCACGATCAGGAGGAAGCTCTGACGATGTCGGATACCGTCGTCGTCATGAACAACGGCCTCATCCAGCAGATGGGTACCCCGGAGGAGATCTACAATGAGCCGGAGAATGCCTTCGTCGCGGACTTCATCGGCGACAGCAACATCCTGTCCGGCGTCATGGTGCAGGATCACCTCGTCAACATCAACGGGGTCAACTTCCCGTGCATCGACGGCAGCGAGAACGGCTTCATGCCGGACGAGGCGGTCGACGTCGTCATCCGGCCGGAGGACATCGAGATCCGTCCGTACGGGCAGGGGATCCTGAACGGCACGATCATCAGCAAGCTCTTCATCGGCGTTCACTACGAGATGCTCTGCAAGAGCGAGACCGGCTCGGGCTTCGAATGGCTGCTCCAGAACTACGATTCATACGAGGTCGGGCAGCAGATCGGCATGTACGTACGGCCGGAGAACATCCAGATCATGCACAAGCCGAAATCTCAGGAACAGGAGGCGATCGAACTTGACATTTAGCCGTAAATGGTCCGCGCCGTTCCTGATCTTTGTCGTCGCCGGCACGGTCATCCCGATCCTGTCGATCGCGTACTACGGATTCACAGGGCGGCATGGCGGATTTACCTTAAGCAACATCCTCGCGATGTTCCGGCAGGATCACCTCCAGGCACTGGGGCTCTCGCTGCTCCTCGCCTTTGTGAGCACGGTGATCTGCCTCATCATCGCGTTCCCGATGGCCATGATCCTGCGGGAGAGCAAGTTCGGCAAGCAGGGCTTCACCCTCTTTGTCATCATCCTTCCGATGTGGATGAACTTCCTCCTGAGGACGATGGCCTGGCAGGTGCTGCTCGAGCGTGAAGGCGTCATCAACGCGCTCCT
>CAYLSR010000470.1:0-1548 GCA_964385855.1 uncultured Mogibacterium sp. | reverse complement strand
TTCGGCATGTAGATGACGACCTTGAAGAACTGCTTGCCCTTGATCCTCAGGCGGACGTCTGTGAACCAGGCCGCGAGGAGCAGGGAGATGATGATCTGCGGGATGAATCCCGCGACCCCACAGGATAATCGTGTTCCCCGTGTATTTCAGGAAGTCGCTCTGGAAGGGCGCTTCATAGTTTGCGAATCCAACCGGATTCGGGCCGATAATCGTCAGGCCGGACCGGTAATACTCGAAAAAGCTGTAGTAGATAGTCTGTGCCAGCGGAATCAGCTGGAAGATGAAGAAGACGATGAAGAACGGAGCAATGAAGATATATCCCCATTTCGCGTAACTGACTTCCCTGCCCGATGATGATTTGTTTCTCTTCATAATGCCTCCTGCCGGGAACTGCGTGTGCGGCTGCTTCTATCAAATAAGGGGTGACCGAAGCCACCCCTTTCTTACCGATTGCGGTTTATTCCGGCCAGTTGACAGTCTGGATCTCTGGATAGATCTCTTTGATCTTGGTCTCGAAGTTGGCCTTCGCGGTGTCAAGATCGACGTTACCATCGTAGTAATCCTTCATGGCAGCCTGCATGTTCTCGATGATGCCCTGATCATACGGCGAAGCGATCTTGATGGAGAGCCCTGCAGCCGCGTCGGAGAGCAGTGCGTAGTGGTTCTGTCCGCCGAGGAAGGAGTTGCCTTCGTAGTTCGCCGCGAGGTCCGCGATGACAGCCTTGCTGTTGACGAAGTCGCCCTTGTCGACAGCGATCTTGTTGAGGATCTCCGGATCGGTGGTCATCTTGGTCATGATGTCAGCAACGAGGGTCGGGTTGTCCGTTCCGGCCGCTGCGGTGATCCAGGTACCGCCCCAGCACCAGTTGACCGGTCCGATCGCGACTGCATAGTCGCCCCATGCGCTCTGCGCAGGATCCTGCGTGCCATCCGGGTCGGCATTGCCGGTCAGCGTGAAGTCGATCTCCCAGGTGCAAGCCGGGATGCAGAAGACCTTGCTGTCCATACCCTGATCTGCGCTCCACTCTGCGGACCAGATAGAAGTCTTGTTGTTCCAGCCCTTCTCGGTGTACTCTTTGGTCATCGTGACCCAATCCATGATGTTCTGGTCAACGTTCAGCGTCGCGCCGTCTTCGACGAACGGAGCCGCGTCATTGTTGTAGAACGGTCTGAACGTATCGTCATAACCGGAGAGCATGAAGTAGCCGGCATCCTGCATCTTCTGCGCGGTTTCCGCGAACTTATCCCAGTCGGAGATGTAGTTCTGGACTTCCGCCGGATCGTCCGTGCCGAGGACTTCCTTCGCGATGGAACGTCTGTACGCGATCAGTCCCGGGCAAGCCTGCCAGGAGACGCCCTTGACGTTGCCGTCCGCGTCGGAGACGACTTCCTTCGTGTAGTCGAACTGATCCGATGTCGCGTCGAGTACGCCCAGATCCGCGATCGCCATCGTCGCGTCGGAGTTGGTGTACTTTCTCGCATAGTCAGCCTCTACGAGGAAGATGTCGACCTTGCTGTCCGCATCCGCGTTCTCCTGATTCAGGAGCG
>CAYLSR010000469.1:0-1551 GCA_964385855.1 uncultured Mogibacterium sp. | reverse complement strand
GGCGGCAGCCATCAAAAAACAAGTCCGGGACCTCGCCGGGTCCCGGGTCTGCTCTGATCAGTATTTTCCGCTCTGGAGGATCGTCAGATCCCGCAGCGTCACCACGAGGAGCGCTACGCTGAGCAGGATCGTCGCCCACTCCACCAGATCGCTTTTGATCTGCGCGCTGTTCAGGACCAGAACAAGAAGAAACAGGAACTGCCCCAGCACGAAGTAGCGGATCCTTGCGGACAGCCTCAGCGCGTTTTTACGCCGGCGGTTTTCTTTCTCCGCGTCTTTTTTGGACTTTTTGCGCGTCGCGGACTGCTCCGGCGGCAGTGTCGAAGCGAATTTAACGATGTGCATCGAAGCCACGATCGTCTGCGCGGAGATCATGAGGATCAGCCCGTACAGGATGCGGTTCCCTTCATAGTGGAACAGTCCTTCGATCGGCGCGCGGAACAGGATCAATACGTCAAATAAGAAGATCAGGTACAGAAAAAATCTGAGTTTGCTGAGTGCCGCGGCACCTTCCGGGTTCATACGTTTAAAGCTCCTTTACCATAGCGATGACTGCATCGAGCACCTCGTCGATCGACAGATCGGAGGTGTCCAGCAGGACCGCGTCCTCCGCCTGACGAAGCGGGTTGAGTTCGCGCGTCATATCCTGATGATCCCGCTGCCGGATCTCTTCGCAGATCGTCTCGAGGTCCGCCTCCTTGCCGGCGGCGATCAGCTCTTTGTACCTGCGCTCCGCGCGGACCATCGGATCCGCCGTCAGAAAGATCTTGAGTTCGGCGTCCTTGAGGACGTTCGTCCCGATGTCCCTGCCATCCATGACGACGCTCTTGCCGGCAGCGATCTGCCGCTGCAGCGCGACCAGCTTGGCGCGCACGCAGGCGAGCTTGGAACAATCCGAAGCCATCATGGATACCTCCTGCGTCCGGATCTGCCCGCTCACATCTTCCCCGTCCAGCAGGATGCAGCCGTTCTCAAAATCCACGTCCGTCTGCTCCAGCATCGCGGAAACGGCAGCTTCATCGCTGCAGCTGATCCCGCTTCGCAGGAGCTTGAGACCGATCGCGCGGTACATCGCGCCGGTATCGATGTATTCCATCCCGAGCCGGGAAGCGACCAGCTTCGCGATGGTGCTCTTGCCGGCTCCTCCCGGTCCGTCGATCGCGATCCGGATCATTCTGTTTCCTCCTCTGCTTTCGTCGCGACGGAAGGCTTGGTGGTGGAGACCCTGGCGCGGTCCTTCTCCAGCAGCTTGTTGACTTCCATCACGAATGTGTTGACATCCGTAAACTTGTGATAGACGGAAGCAAACCGGACATACGCAACCTGATCGAGTTCGCGCAGCTCTTCCATGATGAGCGCGCCGATCATCTTGCTCTCGATCTCCTTCTCCATCGTGTTGTTGAGCCCGCGTTCGATGTTGTCCGCGATCTTCTGGACATCTTCGTACGTGACCTTGGTCTTTTCGCAGGCCTTCAGCACGCCGTTGATCAGCTTGTCCGGATGAATACCATGAAGGGCATCACGGACAAGACGCCGGAAGGCGCCTTCAGC
>CAYLSR010000468.1:0-1553 GCA_964385855.1 uncultured Mogibacterium sp. | reverse complement strand
ATGAGCTTAATGCCAAAATCTGATTTTGGTTGAGGTACAACGTCTTCACGTTGGAAATAGCCTGTTAAATGAAACAATTTTAAATTCGATTTTGCTAGATAGACAATGACTTTGGTAAAGAATAAGGTAGGGATTTTTTTTGTTCTTCATTTGGTTTCCATGTTTTATTTTGACTAAGAAGAATTCTGGAGGCTTAGCACAAAAGCAGTACAAGGCTAGAGTGATGACACGGCCGTGCTCATTGCGGGCCGCCCGGCCGACGGTCTGCATCAGCGAAGTCTCCGTCCGGAGGAAGCCCTCTTTGTCCGCATCGAGGATCGCGATCAGCGAGACCTCCGGCAGATCAAGACCTTCCCGGAGGAGGTTGATGCCGACGAGGACGTCGAACTTGCCCAGCCTGAGGTCGCGGATGATCTCCAGCCGCTCGAAGTTGTCGATGTCGGAATGCAGATAGCGGACGCGGATGCCGGTCTCCTGCAGGTATTTGGAGAGATCTTCCGCCATCCGTTTGGTCAGCGTCGTGATGAGGATGCGCTCGCCCTTGTCGATGGTCTTGTAGATCTCGCCGATCAGGTCGTCGATCTGGCCCTCCGTCGGGCGCACCTCGATCTCCGGATCGAGGAGGCCGGTCGGCCGGATCAGCTGCTCCGCGGTGATGCCGCCGGACTGTTCCACCTCGTAGGCCGCCGGCGTCGCGCTGACGTAGACCGTCTGCCCGACGAGGTCTTCAAACTCCTCGAACTGCAGAGGGCGGTTGTCCAGCGCCGACGGAAGCCGGAAGCCGTAATCCACCAGCGCCGTCTTACGGGAGCGGTCTCCGCGGTACATGGCCCGCAGTTGCGGGAGCATCGCGTGAGACTCGTCGATGATCGTCAGGAAATCGCCGTCCGGGAAGTAGTCCATCAGGGTGTACGGCCGCTCGCCCGGCTTGAGGAAGTTGATGTGCCTGGAGTAGTTCTCGATGCCCTTGCAGGTGCCGACCTCCATCATCATCTCGATGTCGTAGTTGGTCCGCTGCTCGAGCCGTTGCGCCTCCAGAAGCTTGCCGTTGTCGCGAAACCACTGCACGCGCTCCTTGAGCTCCTCGCGGATCGTCCCGACGGCGAGCCGCATGTCCTCCTGGCTGGTCACGTAGTGCGATGCCGGGAAGATCGAGATGTGGTTTCGAAGGCCGGTGATCTCGCCGGTCACCGGGTTCATCTGCTTGATGCACTCGATCTCATCGCCGAACATCTCGACCCGGACCGCCTCTTCGCCGCCGGCCGGGTAGATGTCGAGGTTGTCCCCCCGCGCGCGGAACGTGCCGCGCTGGAAATCCATGTCGTTGCGGTTGTACTGCATGTCCACGAGCTTGCGGATGATCGCCGACCGCTCGATCTCCTGACCCGGCCTAAGCGAGAGCAGCTGGTTGCGGTACGACCGCGGACTGCCGAGGCCGTAGATGCACGAGACGCTGGCGACGACGATGGTGTCTCTGCGCTCGAAGAGGGAGGCCGTGGCGGAGTGCCGCAGCTTGTCGATCTCGTCGTTGATGTCGGAATCCTTCTCGATAT
>CAYLSR010000467.1:0-1557 GCA_964385855.1 uncultured Mogibacterium sp. | reverse complement strand
GATTTCCTTGCCGCCGCCGTGCACGATGACCGGCTTAAACCCGATCAGCTTGAGCAGCACGGCATCTTCGATCACGTGCCGCATCAGCTCATTGTCGAGCATCGCGCTCCCCCCGTACTTGATCACGATGATCTTGCGGTTGAACCGCTGGATGTACGGAAGCGCCTCGATCAGCACCTCCGCTTTTTTCATGTAATTCATGATATTCTTCTGTTCGGCGTTCTTCGTCATCCCCTCACCCTTTTCTCTTCCGCTGAGCCGCTACGACCGATATGCACCGTTGATCTTCACGTATTCATAGGTGAGGTCGCAGCCCCAGGCGTACGCCTCCTCCGCCCCGTCGTGTAGCTCCACTTCGACGGTGACCTCCTCCTGCGACAGGATCTCCGTGGCAAAATCGTCATCGAAGTCGACTGACGCCGAACCCTTGCAGACCTGCACGCTTCCCACCTTCGACGTGACGCTGACGTCGATATTGGCTGCGTCGAAGTCCGCGTCGGCGTAGCCGATCGCGCAAAGGATCCGGCCCCAGTTGGCGTCCGCCGCGAAGACCGCCGCCTTGAACAGCGAGGAGCAGACGATGCTCTTCGCGATCTTTCTCGCCGCGTCCTTCGTCGGCGCACCGGTGACATGCGCCTCCAGCAGCTTGGTGCAGCCCTCGCCGTCTCCCGCGATCCTGCGGGAGAGCGCCGCGCTGACCGCGTGGAGCGCTTCGCAGAACGCGTCGTAATCCGCGCCGGCTTCCGTGATCTCCAGGTTGCCGGCCAGCCCGTTCGCGATGATCGAGACCGTGTCGTTCGTCGACGAGTCCCCGTCGACGCTGACCTGATTGTAGCTGTCCTCGATCTCCTCCCGGAGCGCCCTGGTGAGCATCTCCTGACTGATCGCGCAGTCCGTGGAGAGGAAGCTGAGCATCGTCCCCATATTGACGTGGATCATCCCGCTGCCCTTGGCGACGCCGCCGAGCGTGCAGGTGGTCCCGCCCGCTTCGAAGGTGACCGCATACTCCTTCGGATAGGTGTCCGTCGTCATGATCGCCTTCGCCGCAGCGTTCGAACCTTCCGGCGAAAGCGCGGCGACGAGCGCCGGCATCGCGCTTTCGAACGGCTCGATCGACAGCGGGACCCCGATGACGCCGGTCGCGGCCGGAAGCACGTCCTCCGCCCGGATTCCAAGCAGTTTCGCGGCGATCCCGGTCGCCTGCTCCGCGATCTCCTCCCCGTTCGGCGTGCAGGTGTTGGCGTTTCCGCTGTTGCACAAGACCGCCTGCGCCTTGCCGTCCGCAAGGTGCCTGTTCGTGACGGCGATATGCGCCGCCTTGACTTTGTTCTTTGTATAAACCGCAGCCGCGTTCCCCGGAACGTCGCTGACGATGAGCGCGAGATCCGTCTTGTTCGGATTCCTGCGGATCCCGCTGTAAATGCCTGCTGCTTTAAACCCCTTCGCGGCGGTCACGCCGCCTTCCGCAAACTGTACCACTTCCGTCCCTCTCTTTCCCTTTTCTATCTGAATCGTCTGTCTGTATTCTCAGTCCTGCACGAGCCCCAGCGTCTCCTC
>CAYLSR010000466.1:0-1559 GCA_964385855.1 uncultured Mogibacterium sp. | reverse complement strand
AGGAGCAGGAGAGAGGCATCACGATCACTTCTGCTGCTACGACATGCCACTGGACGCTGCATAAAGGGACGAAAGCGGATCCGGAAGCTCTCGGGCACCGTATCAATATCATTGATACCCCGGGCCACGTCGACTTTACTGTAGAGGTTGAGCGTTCTCTGCGCGTACTGGACGGCGCCGTAGGCGTCTTCTGCGCGAAGGGCGGCGTTGAACCGCAGTCCGAAAATGTATGGCGCCAGGCCGATAAATACAATGTACCCCGTATGGCGTTTATCAATAAGATGGACATCATGGGTGCCAATTTCTATGCCGCGGTCGACCAGATCAGGAACCGGCTCGGCAAAAACGCGATCTGTCTGCAGCTGCCGATCGGCGCGGAGGAAACGTTCAGGGGCATTATCGATCTGTTCGAAATGCAGGCCTACATCTACAACGATGATAAGGGCGAGGACGTCTCCATAGAACCGATCCCGGCGGAAATGAAAGACGACGCGGAGCTTTATCATCAGGAGCTTGTTGAAAAGATCTGTGATCTGGACGACGATCTGATGATGGAGTATCTGGACGGCAATGAGCCATCTGTTGAAGACATGAAGAAGGCGCTCCGCCTCGCGACCTGTGAAGGCAAAGCGATCCCGGTCTGCTGCGGAAGCGCTTACAAAAACAAAGGCGTGCAGAAACTTCTCGATGCGGTCATCGAGTATATGCCGGCTCCGACGGATGTTCCGGCGATCGAAGGAACGGATCTGAACGGCGAAGCCGTGACAGTGGAGTCTTCGGACGAAGCTCCGTTCGCGGCGCTGGCATTTAAGATCATGACAGATCCGTTTGTCGGCAAGCTTGCATATTTCCGCGTATATGCGGGAACGGTGGACGCGGGATCCTATATCCTGAATGCGACAAAGAACAAGAAGGAAAGGATCGGCCGTATTCTCCAGATGCACGCAAACAAGAGAATGGAGATCCAGAAGGTCTACTCCGGCGATATCGCCGCGGCGATCGGGTTTAAGAACACGACGACGGGTGACACGATCTGTGATGAAAAGCATCCTGTCATTCTCGAGTCGATGGAATTCCCGGAGCCGGTTATCGAACTTGCGATCGAGCCGAAAACCAAGGCCGGTCCGGACAAGCTGGGCGACGCGCTCGCCAATCTCGCGGAGGAAGATCCGACATTCCGGCAGCATACCAACACGGAAACGGGTCAGACCATCATCGCCGGAATGGGCGAACTCCACCTCGAGATCATCGTCGACCGCCTGCTGCGTGAATTCCATGTAGAGGCAAATGTCGGCGCCCCGCAGGTCGCATACAAAGAGACGATCTCCAAACCGGCTGATGTTGACAGCAAATACGCCCGTCAGTCCGGCGGCCGCGGCCAGTACGGACACTGCAAGGTCAAGTTCGAACCGATCGACCCGAACGGGGAGAATCTCTATTCCTTCGAGAGCACTGTCGTCGGCGGAAATATTCCGAAGGAATACATTCCGGCTGTCGACGAGGGTATATCTGAACCATCAAAACCCTGACCGCCATGCTTGCCGGCATCAGTTTTTATC
>CAYLSR010000465.1:0-1569 GCA_964385855.1 uncultured Mogibacterium sp. | reverse complement strand
CCGCCCGGTACCGGGATTACATGCTCTCCCTGAAGGCGCTCGGAGAGACGCAACGCGCGGCCATGATCAAGGACCACGATATCGACATCCTGATCCCGGTCTTCACGCAGTCCAACCGCATCGTCCTGCAGTACCGGATGCGGGAGGGCAAGATGATCGGGCGTGAGATCAACTACCTGGAGGACGGCGGCGAGGCGACCGGCGAGGAGCTTTTGACGGCGTTCCTGCAGCAGTACTACCTGATGGCCGGGAAGCTGCCGAAGGAGATCCTGCTGCCGGTCCGTCTGAAGGACGCCCCGCTGACGGCGGAGCTGCTCGACCACCTGAACGAGGAGAATTACAAGGCGGGGAACGATACCGCGCACAAGACCCGGCTGATCGTGCCGGAGCGGGGCGCCAAGAAGGCGCTTCTGGATATGGCGGCGGCGGATTCCATCGAGCTGACGAAGTCGCTGGACGAGCGGGCGGAGCGCGAGCTGGAGCGCAAAAACGAGCTCCGGGACCGCATCACGGCTTTGATCCGGGAGGCCTGCGCGGTCGACGGGGCGGTCCCGTACACCATCGAGGAAGGGGACGACCGGGAATACCGGGTGGAGGCGTACGACATCTCCAACATGAACGGGCTGGATTCGGTCGGCGCGATGGTCGTCTACGAAGGGCGAAGGCCGGTCCGGAACGACTACCGGAAGTTCAGGATCCGCACGGCGGCCTCGGGTGACGACTACGGGAGCCTGCAGGAGGTCCTGTACCGCCGGCTCAAGCGGGCCCGGGACGGAGATGAGGGGTTCAGCACGTACCCGGACATCTTCTTCATCGACGGCGGACTTGGGCAGGTGCACGCGGTCAAGACGGTCGTCGACGCGTTTCGGATGTCGATCCCGGTCGTCGGGCTGGCGAAGGACGACGCCCACCGGACGCGGGCGATCGTCTTCAGCGACGGGCACGAAATCGACCTGAAGAGCGACCCGCTTCTGTTCAGCTACGCCGGGAACATCCAGGAGGAGGTCCACCGGTTCGCCATCACGTTCCACCGGGGGACGCGCGGCAAGAAGATGACGAAGTCCGCGCTGGAGGAGATCCCGGGCATCGGGCCGAAGCGCCGCAAGGAGCTTCTGCAGCACTTCCGGAGCATCGAGGCGATCCGGAACGCCTCATACGAGGAGCTGCTCGAGGTCAGCGGGATGACTGCGTCGGCGGCGGAGAGCGTGCTTCAGTATTTCGCGGAGCGGGCGGATAACCCTTGAATTATCGGAAGCTTCATGATATATTTGTGTTGAGTTTAAACCAGTAAAGGAGAAATGACATGTCAGATGAACTGAACAACATCCTCGAAGAAGAGGAAGATATCATTACATTGGAATTTGATGACAATACGGCAGTCGATTGCTTCATCATCGGCGTATTCGAAGCCAACGGCAAGGAATACATTGCGCTGGAGCCGGACGACGGGTCGGATGACGTCTACATCTACGGCTACAAGGAAAACGCGGACGATTCCTTCGAGCTGATCGAGATCGACGACGACGCGGAGTTTTCCAAGGCTGTCGAGGAATTCGATCTGATCATGAG
>CAYLSR010000464.1:0-1584 GCA_964385855.1 uncultured Mogibacterium sp. | reverse complement strand
GCAGATCCTGGCGGAGCATCCGGACTGGTCGCTCTACATGATCACGACGGACAAGACGGTCGAGGAGCAGTACTTCGGCCGCAAAGCGGACCGGCGGCGCAAGCTCTACAACGGCCGGCTGGAGACGCAGCTGTATCAGTTTTACGGAGAGAAAAAAGCAAAAACAGGAGGAGCATGAATGGAAAAGATCCTGATGAACTATCCGTCTAGTGACGGAAGAACGGAGATCCACGCGGCGCGGTGGATGCCGGACGGAGAGCCGAAGGCGATCCTGCAGATCATCCACGGCATGGTGGAATTCATCGAGCGGTATGAGGACTTCGCGAAGTATCTGAACCGGTACGGCTACATCGTCTGCGGGGAGGACCACCTCGGCCACGGGCAGTCGGTGGCCGGTGAATCGGAGTACGGCTATTTCGGCAAGGGCGGAAACGACCTGGTCATGAAGGACATCCATCAGCTCCGGCTCAATATGCAGGCGCTGTATCCGGACCTGCCGTACCTGATGCTCGGGCACAGCATGGGGTCGTTCCTCATCCGCCAATATCTGACGGAGGGGGATCCGGTCCACGCGGAAGGGCTCCGCGGCGCCATCGTGATGGGGACCGGCTGGCAGCCGGGCGCGGTGCTGAAGTTCGGCAAGCTGGTGACGGGCGTCAAGGGCATGTTCGCGGGCGGTCACAGCCGCAGCCGCTTCGTCGATGTGGTCTCGTTCGGGTCCAACCTCAAGCGCATCGAGCACCCGCGGACCAAGAGCGACTGGCTGACCAAGGACACCGCGATCGTCGACTGGTACGAGGCGGAGCCGAAATGCCAGTTCACCTTCACCGTGAACGGCTATTACAACATGTTCAAGGGGATCGAGAAGGCGCAGGACAAGAGCCGCATGGCGAAGCTCCCGGAGGGGCTGCCGCTGCTGTTCGTCTCCGGTGCGGAAGATCCGGTCGGCAATTACGGAGAGGCGGTCCGCAAGGCGTTCGTCGTCTATCAGGACAACTCGCCGTGCGATGTCGACATCCGGATCTATGAGGATGATCGCCACGAGATCCTGAACGAGACGGATCGCGCGATGGTATATGAAGAACTGAAAGACTGGCTGGACGGCTGTCTGGAGAGGAGCTGAGATGGATTATTACAACGAGTATCAGAAGAAGCTGACCACGCCGGAAGAGGCGGTTAAGGTCATCAGGAGCGGCGACTGGGTCGATTACGGCGGGAACCTGGGCAATCCGATCCTGCTCGACCGCGCGCTCGCGGCGCGGAAAGATGAGCTGACGGACGTCAAGGTCCGCGGCCATCTCAACACCGGTCCGCTCTGCATCGCAGAGGAGGATCCGGAACGGGAGCACTTCTGCTACAACTCCTGGCACATGCTGGCGTACGAGCGAAAGCTCTGCCTGAAGGTCACCAGTGAGGAAGTTGATCCGACCACTAATATCGAATACGATGTAGCCATCGTTACAGCACCGGCCTTAACCGATGAAGGTGTTTCACTGGTTGGTGAGGAATACAACGATTATGTTGAAGCCAAGGAACTGTGGGATGTTGCTGAACAGCTGGAGGAGCAGAAGGTCAGCCGCTATC
>CAYLSR010000463.1:0-1591 GCA_964385855.1 uncultured Mogibacterium sp. | reverse complement strand
CATGACGTTGCCCTTCGAGATGAATTCCTTAAATTCGCCAATGAAACCCTTCTTTTCCATGATTGATAAAACCTCCTTTATATAATTGTTAAATTACTGACAAGCTTTCACCCCCGGCCAGCCCGGTCTCCCCGGCCACCCTCGCCCTACACGATCAGCCGGACCGCGCTCCGGAGGGTGTCGATGACGACCTCGTCCGTGCCCTTCTCGTACTCTCCGTCCAGCGTCCAGTGCGTGCCGCTGGTGATGGCGATGCGGACCTTCTTCGCGCTGAAGAACTGGATGTCCGCCGCCTCCAGGGTCTGCTCGAGCAGAGAGCGGACGATGGCGTTGAGCTCCAGGATGTTGGTCGGCGTCCGGATCAGCAGGACCTCCATCATCCCGTCGTTCATGTCGATGTCGAACGAATCGAGGTGCAACAGGCCGCCGACGGACGTCGAGTTGCAGATTGCGCCGAAGATGTAGTCGCCTTCGTAGATCTGCTCGTTCGGGGTGCCTTCATCCGCATAGATCTTCGCGGAAATCGGCCGGATGTCAAAGACGTCGCGCATCCCCTGCAGGATGTAGGCGTTGTGGCCCATGATGTTTTTGATGTTCTGCGGGACCTTGTACGACGTGCTCGTAAAAGCACCAAAAGACGCCACGTACGAGAAGTACCGGCCGTTGAAGGAACCGATGTCAAAGGACTTCGGCGTCCCGGCGATGGACCTGGCGGCCGCGTCCATGATGCCCTTCGGCAGTCCGACGCTGGTCGCAAAGTCGTTGGTGCTCCCCGCCGGGATGTAGCCGATCGGCACATCCGTGCCGGACGCGATGACGCCGCCGATCACTTCGTTGAGCGTCCCGTCCCCGCCGGACACCACGATGAAGTCTGTCTCCGCCGCGTACCGCATCGCAAATTCCCGCGCATCCCCGGCGCCCTGCGTCATCAGCACCGTCGGCAAATACCCCGCGTCTGAATACAGCTGCAGGATCTCCACCAGGTATTTCGCCGCCTGCATCGTCCCCGCCTTCGGGTTCATGATGAGCAGGAGGCGTTTCCGTTCCGTTTCAGTCATGTGCTCCATATCTTCCATCCGGAGCGCCCGTTAAAGGTCGCTCATCATCTCATGATACAAATCCAGTGCCTCCTGTTCGGCACGCTTGCGTTCTTCGATCTCCTTCCGCTGCCGCTCGATTTCCTCGTCGTACCCCTTCACAAAGCGCTTGCTCATCCGGACCGCAATGGTATCCCGGTCCGAATTGAGGAAGTCGTCCTCGTGCACGAAGAACTTCTGGTAATCCCCCGGGCCCCGGAGCTGCTTCTCCAGGTACAACATCAGCTTCGCCTGCGACAGGCGGTCCCGCTGCATCACGTCGTCCCAGGCCTTGTTGAACATCATCCCGATGCACAGGACCCACGAGATCAGGTAGAACCAAAGCATCAACGCCACGATATTGGCGAACACACCATACAGAATGTCGTAATCCACGATGTAACCGATGTACACGCCGAAGAACGTCGTCACGATCAGGATCCCGACCGTCGCGAACACCGCGCCCGGCAGGACCGCGCTGACCGGCACCCGGATCCGCGGCAGGATGTAGTAGT
>CAYLSR010000462.1:0-1596 GCA_964385855.1 uncultured Mogibacterium sp. | reverse complement strand
CCTCGATCTTGTCGAGGTCTTCTCTCGACACGGGCGGCATGTCGAAGTCGTAATAGAATCCTCTGTCGATCGACGGTCCGATCGCCAGCTTGGCCTCCGGATAGAGGTGCTTGACGGCTTCCGCGAGCACGTGCGAGCAGGTGTGGCGGTAAGCGCGCTTGCCTTCCTCCGAATCGAAGGTCAGGATGTTGAGCTCCGCGTCGTGGTCGACGACGGTCCTCAGGTCGACGGCCTTCCCGTCGATCTCCGCCATGCAGGCCACTCTGGCGAGCCCCTCGCTGATGTCCTTCGCGATGTCGATCGCGGCCATCGGCTGCGCGTATTCCTTCGTGCTGCCGTCCTTCAGTGTGATGATCATTGGTATCTCCTCCTTTTTTACGAGGGAACAGAAAAGTCCCCTCCGACTGTGTTGTCAGAAGGGACGCATACTTTTAGGTATCCGTGGTTCCACCCATCTTCCGGTGAGTAGCTCTCAGCCGGCACTCTTTGAGGCTTTTGACGCGGCCAGGCGGGCAGGATTGGTGCCACTCGGAGGTGGTTTTCGGCACACCGGCTCTGAGATGATCCCAGCATCCATCTCTCTCTGGAAGAGCGCTTGGTGAACGTACTGTCCTCGTCATCGTTTTGATTCCCGATTATATTACCACCAAGCACCCGGAATGTCAAAGGTTTTTCGGAGATCTGACCTTTTTGTTGCCACCGGCCTCTGATTCTGATAGACTGAACAAGGCAAAACCGAGAACAACAATAAGGAGTCTGAATCATGAATGCCGTCACCGCACTGACCCGATACGCGCTCGAAGCCGGGCTGATCGAAGCCTGCGAACAGATCTGGGCGCAAAACACCATTCTGGACGCGATCCGCGCCGACGCCCTCCCGGCCGTCGACGTCCCGGAAGACGCGGAGCTCTCCGTCATCCTGGACGCGCTGACGGACGACGCCGCCGCGCGCGGCGTCCTGCAGGCAAACACCGTCGTCTATCGCGACCTCTTCGACACGGAGATCATGGGACGCCTGACGCCGAGGCCGGCGCAGGTCCTGCAGCAGTTCCGCGAGAAGTTCGCGCACAGTCCGCAGGAAGCCACCGACTGGTACTACGGCTTCAGCCAGGATACCAACTACATCCGGCGTGACCGCATTCGGAGAGATGTGAAGTGGACCGCGCCGACCGAGTACGGCGACCTCGACATCACGATCAACCTGTCCAAGCCGGAGAAGGACCCGCGCGCGATCGCGGCGGCCCGCAACCTGCCGGCGTCCGACTACCCGCGCTGCCAGCTGTGCGCCGAAAACGAAGGCTATGCCGGCCGGGTCAACCACCCGGCGAGGCAGAACCACCGCGTCGTGCCGGTCACCATCAACGGGTCGGACTGGTTCCTGCAGTACTCCCCGTATGTCTACTACAATGAACACTGCATCTGCTTCAACCGCGAGCACGTCCCGATGAAGATCGACCGGGCCTGCTTCGGCAAGCTCCTGGACTTCGTCCGCCAATTCCCGCACTACTTCGTCGGTTCGAACGCG
The DNA here is from genome assembly GCA_964385855.1 of uncultured Mogibacterium sp. Classification (GTDB taxonomy): domain Bacteria; phylum Bacillota; class Clostridia; order Peptostreptococcales; family Anaerovoracaceae; genus CAYLSR01. Next base: position 71 of record CAYLSR010000462.1, on the reverse strand, counting down.
GATCTGCCGATCGTCGGCGGCTCCATCCTGGCGCACGACCACTTCCACGGCGGCTGCTACCCCTTCGCCAT
>CAYLSR010000461.1:638-1600 GCA_964385855.1 uncultured Mogibacterium sp. | reverse complement strand
TATACAAAGCATACACGCATCCTCCATGGACATTCTGATCCTGTCCAGGGCAGGTCCTTCCGGCGTCGGGAGGCTGGGCAGATAGGGATCTCCGACATCCTGCCCCCGGAGATTTGCCATGTCCTTGGCAGCCACCGGGAAGGAGGCGCCGTCCATGGAAAGGCGGACAGGATTGAGTTTAAACTGCGCCTCCAGGGATCCCTCCCTGTCCCCGGACACATATTTCTCATAGACATCCCCTATGAGTTCCGGCATAAAATTGCCTGCCGTACACACGCCGCCCACGGCGCCCACGCACAGAGAGGCATACAGCAGGGTGTCCTTCCCCCCGAATACCTTGAAGTCCACGTCGCGGTTCAGCCGCACGCACTCTTCCGTGACAGTTATGTCTCCGGAGGTGTCCTTCATACCGACGATGTTGGGAACGGTGTGCGCCAGCCGGCAGACCATTTCCGCCGAGATCCCGTATCCAGTGCGTCCGGGATTGTTATAGAGCAGGACCGGCAGGTCGGGAACCGCTTCCGCGATCGTTTTAAAGTGAAGGTAGAGCTCCTCGTCCGTGGGCTTTAAAAACATGGGCTGCAGCACGGAAATGCAGGCGGCGCCGTTTGCAGTCGCCATTTTCGCAAGGCGCACGCCTTTGCGGGTATTGATCGCGCCGATCCCGAAATAAACAGGCACACGGCCGGCAGCCTGATCCACCATGATCCGGAGGCCGCGCTCCATCTCATCCTCCTCGATCTGATAGAACTCGCCGTTTGAGCCGAATGCCAGGATCCCGTGCATTTTTCCCTCTATGACGAACTCCACCTGCCTCCGCATCCTCTCTTCATCGATCCTTTCCTCCCGATCGATGACTGTGATGATGGGAACGACGACACCCTTTATAAAATCTGTATTCATTCACGTACTCCTTCCAAAGCAGGATCCGCAGGGGCCGGGAGGACCTCCCGGCCTGTCCA
>CAYLSR010000461.1:0-628 GCA_964385855.1 uncultured Mogibacterium sp. | reverse complement strand
CCGCTTCCCGAGCACTTCAATCAGGCCGGCAGCTGCTCGCTCATCGGGGCAGAAACAGCCCCGTTCCACGCTCACCGTGACGGAAAACAGCCGCTGCGCGTTCACCGGAACGGCACAGTGTGACGCGGGCCCGCTGCCACGGATGCCCCTTATACGGTCACTGTGCCAGGGAATCGGCGACAGACTGGAAAAACTCCTTGTAGGCCTTGTCGTTGGCCTCCGAATCAGCTGCGTTGAGATAATAGGGCATCATCTCCACGTTTCTGATGGCCTCGACGCAGTCTTCCTGCGCCTCCATCTCCTGCACGATCCATTCATACCAGGCGATGACATCATCCGGGGTATCCTTCGGGAAATAGAAGGAGAAATCGCAGTCAGGGTATACGAGATCGATCCCCTGTTCCTTCAAAGTCGGGATATCGGCGATAATTTCATATCGCTCCTCTGTGGGGGCGCCGATGCACACGAACTGTCCCGCTTCCAGATAGTCCTTGCAGTTGATATATGCGCCGGGCATGAGGTCGACCTGCTCGGAGAGCATGGCTGTGATCTTGTCTGCGTTGGATCCGACGTCTACAAGGTCGAGGTCGATCCCTGCCAGGTCTTCGAGCGCGAGAAGCTCATAATA
>CAYLSR010000460.1:0-1604 GCA_964385855.1 uncultured Mogibacterium sp. | reverse complement strand
CTTCAGGAACGTTGGGTAGAAGTCCTCCACAGCGTTTGAGAGGACTTTCGGGCCCAGGATCTCGAGCGCGCCGGAGGAATCCGACAGGATGAAGACATCGGCGCCGGCCTGTTTCCCCGCGTCGATGTAGCAGAGCAGTTCCGCCCCGATCCGGTCAAAGACCCGGCACATCCCCGCGCGGTCCTTCCGGTAGGCCTTGAAAATCAGTCTCGGCTCCATCAGCGCGTTCAGGATCGTAAATGGTCCGGTAATCTCGAGCGCGACCGTTTCACCCGCAGCTTTCAGTTCGGATACGGCCTTCAGGACATCCGCCATCCTGCCCTTTGCGGGATCGATCTCCGGCAGCTCCAGGATCTCCTGCAGTGAAGTGCAGATCGGATCTCTGGCACGCGGTCCTGTGTTCGCGTCTCCGAAGTTGATGTCCGCTCCCATCGCCTCCGCTTCGACCGTCCGGCAAAACGGCAGCAGGCAGAAGTCCGCCCCGTCGTGGTCGCGTACGGCTTTCGCCAGGATCTGCATCGTCTCGCTGTGAAGATAGGCCTCCGGGAACGTCAGTCCGAGCCGGGCGGTCACTTCACTGCTGATGCCGACGGAGTTGGCATATGTGCATTTGTATTCCCTGATTTCAGCCATTTGCTGCTCCTTTCAGTCTGTGAACGGATCTGCATCCAGCAGGTCGTCCGGATCTTCCGCGCGCAGGAATTCCCGGATGCGGTTCAAAAGCGAGGCCGTGATCTCCACGCGGCGCCGGCGGTTCGCCCGCCGCAGGCAGTCCTCCAGGACGTCCTCCGGGATCAGCCGGTGGCGGATCATATACTGTGCGGCCTCCAGATCGTTCCGGTTGATCGCCAGATCCATGAGGATCCCGGCCTTTCCGGCGATATACGGATGGAGGACTTCCGGACTCTCCCCGGAAGCGCCGCGATCCATCCAGGTGATCGCCGCGATCGAACGCGCGGATGCCGGCAGCCGCTCGAACAGCCCCGGACGGATCACCAGATGCCGGAGGTTCCTGCATCCGGCAAACGCGCTCCGTTCGATCTCTTTCAGCGATTCGGGCAGGAAGATCTCCTGCAGCGCATTGCAGCTTTCAAACATCTCCGCGCCGAGACGCTCGAGCCCTTCCGGGAAACGGACCGACCGAAGCTGCCAGCAGTGCCGGAAGAGCCCCGTCCCGAGCGACTCCACGCGGTCCGGCAGCCGGATCTTCTTCATGCCGCTGCAGCCTTCAAACGCGTAGTTGCCGATCCGCTTCATGGTTTCCGGGCATTCGAGGGACTCCAGTCCTCCGCATCCGCCGAACGCGTGATCCGCTATACTTAGAATATGCTGCGGCACCGCATAGTGCACCGCAGCATCGTCAAATCGTATCAGTTCTTCCCCGACGATCCGGACTGACATGGCTCACTCCCCCGCCTGACGGACCGTCTGCAGAACAGCCTGAACATTCCGGAGCGGAGAACCCATCCCGAGCCCGCAGGCCGGCGAGATGATGACCTAACCGGTATATAGGCATTTGCTCGTCAGACGATCCACGGTCTTTAAGTCCTTATTGCCCGCGCGCAGAAACCCTCCGATACATGCCCAGAATGATGAAGGCGGTC
>CAYLSR010000459.1:0-1605 GCA_964385855.1 uncultured Mogibacterium sp. | reverse complement strand
GCTTCTTGCACTTCTCGCACTCTCTCCTGCGGCGAATCGCCAGTCCCTCTTCGACCGGCCTGGAGTCGACGACTTTGGTGTCCGGATTGTTGCAATATGGGCACTTCATAACTTCCTCCTGTTATCAGCCTTTACTGTTTATCTTCGGAATCGTCAGCTGCTTCTTTTTCGGCCGGAACCGCCGTGCTCATCTCGAGCACCTTCTCCATGGTCTTCTCGTAGAGCATGGAGGAATACAGGTCATTCTGCTCCGCGTAGTCCACGATGGTCATGCCGGAATACTCCTCGAAGGATTCTTCGGTAAACCCGGCTTCCTCGAGCAGCTCCGCCAGAAAATCATTGTAATCCGCGCGGGAGATCTCCACGCCGAGCTCCTTGGCGAGCGCTCTCAGCACGAGCTGCTGCTTGACCTGATTCTGGGCCGAGGTCGTGACCTGTTCGTCAAACTCCTCTTCGGTCATGCCGAGGTAGTTTTCCAGATAGTCCGCGTACTCGATCCCGTAGGTCTGCGCAAGGTTCGTATAAGTGGTCTTCATGTCTTCGATCGCCGCGTTCAGCTCCGTCTCCGGATACTCGACGACCTCACTGCCGGAAAGAATCTGTGAGAAAAGCTGCGACATCTGAGAAGACCTGGCGCTTTCGGCCTTGTTCTCCTCGATGCTGGAACGGACATCCGCTTCATACTCGGCAGTCGTCTCAAAATCGGAATTGGCCTTGACGAATTCGTCGTTGAATTCCGGTACGACCGTCTCGACCAGCGCCTTGACGGTGATGGTGAAGACGACATCCTTGCCGGCGACATCCGCATTGCCGTAATCATCCGGGAACTTCAGGTTCAGATCGAACGTATCGCCGACCTGATGCCCGAGGATCCCTTCCTTGAATCCGTCGATGAACGTGTCGGTCGCCATGTTGATCTGATAGTCAACTGCAGTACCGCCGGAGAACTCCTCCCCGTCGATCTTGCCGGTGAAGTCCACCTTAACGATGCTGTCCTTGGTGACTTCTCCTTCCGTGATATCTTGTTCCGAGATCGAACTCTGGATGACCTGATCGATATACTCCTGCACCTCCGCGTCCGTAACGGTGGTATCGGCCTCGGTGTATTCGAGTCCCTCATAGGACGCCAGCGTGATGTACTGGGACAAGTCGTCGTACTGATATGTATCCGGGAGCTCCGCGCCCTTGTCGCCGCAGGCAGTCATCGCCGCCAGCATCATCGCGGCAAGCAGGACAGCGGACAATTTACGAAATCTTCTGATCATAGTGCAATACCTCTTCTAGTGTGATTCAGGTCATAGAGACCACAAATATAGTACCATACAAAAAACGGCTTTTCAACCATTAAAAGAAGGCGGCCGTGTGAACATCCGTCGGGGATTCCGGTCGCCCTCGCATCTTCGGATTACAGATCCAGCTTCAGATCGTTCTCTTTGATCATCCCGGCCTTTCTCATGATGTTGCCGAGGACCAGCGAGATCACCGCCGGCAGGATGAAGCAGATCAGCGCCATGCCGAGCCAGTCCATACCGGTGATCGCCGCTTTGGTGCCCGCCGCCACGTCGTTGACCCAGCCGGTATAGACGCCGATCTGGCCGACAAAGC
>CAYLSR010000458.1:0-1615 GCA_964385855.1 uncultured Mogibacterium sp. | reverse complement strand
TTATGAATGACAAAGTACTGTTTGCCGGATTTGGCGGACAAGGCATTCTGGCTGTGGGCAAGATCCTTGCGGAAGCTGCCGTCGAGAATGACCTGAAAGTTTCCTGGCTCCCTTCTTACGGCCCTGAAATGCGCGGGGGAACCTGCAACTGTATGGTCGTGCTGGGCAAGGACCCTGTACTCAGCCCGTATTTCACCCGTCCGTCGGTCGCGCTCATCCTCAACGAGGCGTCGATGGTCAGATATCTCGACGCGCTGGCAGGCAGCAGAGTCGTGGTCGTCAACACCTCCCTCGTCGAACTGACGCCGGAGATGCGCGAGAAGCTCAAAAACGTTCAGGTCATCGAAGTCCCTGCGACCGATATCGCGATCGAGCTCGGGACGGTCAAGTGCGCGAACGTCGTGGCCCTCGGCGCTTACATCAAGCACAGCCATGACCTGACGCTGGATCAGATCAAGAAGAGCGTCGCGAAGAAGTTCGCGAAGAAGCCGGCGATGGTGGATCTCAACCTCAAGGCGCTTGAGATGGGATATGAGAGAGCATAGAAAGGAGGGCAGAAGATGAAATACGCGGTAGTTGACGAAAGACGCTGCAAGGCGTGCGAAAGATGCATGGATGTCTGCCCGAAGAAATGCTTCGAGCATTCCGGAAAGGCCAACGATTCCGGCTATGATTACATCACCTTTATCGAGGGTTCGCCTTGCATCGCCTGCGGTATGTGCTATACCGTATGTCCGGATGTAGCCATCAGTGTGTACAAGGACTGACCCGTTAAAGCGGATAAGGAGTCTGAAGATATGAAGAAAGTCTATCTGATCGGCACAGGCCATTCACCGAGAGAAGATATCACAGACGATATGAGGGCGCACTTCTCGCCGGACCTCGAGGTCCACGAGCTCGGCGCGCTGGACGAGTTCTCCGTCGACGAGATCAAGACCGATTTCGCGCCGGTGCCGGGCAAGACCACGCTGGTCGCGCGCTTCAGAAGCAAGGAGATGCTGGCGTTCGACGAGGAGAAGGCCATGCCGTACGTCCAGAAGGCGTTCGACAGAGCCAACGACGAGGGCGCGGACCTGATCATCGTCCTCTGCACGAGCAAGTTCCCGCCGCTGAAGAGCCGCGTCCCGGTGCTGTTCCCGGATAAGCTGCTGCACATGATCGCGCCGGCGATCGCCTCCGGGATGAAGGTCGCGTACCTGTTCCCGTTCGCGTCCCACGCGGAAGGCATGGCGCAGGGCTGGGCAGACGTCGGTCTGCCGGGCAACTACACCTGCTACCATCCGGCTTCCGGCGACCCGATGTCCAACGCGATCGACTTCCTTCGGGAAGAAGATCCGGAGTTCATCATCATGGACTGCATCGGCTACAGCATCGACCTCGGGAAGAAGATCATGGAGGAGACCGGCAAGCCGGCCCTGCACCCGAGAATGCTCCTGATCAACATGGCGCATACCCTCCTCGGGATCTGTTAGATCACGAAAAACCGCCCCGGCCGGGGCGGTTTTTTAGTGGGCGGCGTCAGGCCCTGTCCCCTGGAAGGGCGCCTGCTCGGGCCTGGTCGCCCCTGTCCGGGCTTGGTCGGGCCTGGTCGGGCGCCTGGTCGCCTCTGTCCGGG
>CAYLSR010000457.1:0-1620 GCA_964385855.1 uncultured Mogibacterium sp. | reverse complement strand
TACATTCATATAGGCGCGCGCCCGCAGGCTGACCCGGATCACCTCCGGCTCGCTCTCCTTCAGCATGCAAGCGGCTTCGATGCCCCGGATGCTCATGATCTTCTGCACGAACCCGTCCGTCTCGTCCATCCGGCATCCGGTTTCACGGAGCATCTGCTGCGTGACCCGGCCGATCCCGATCTTGCCGCCCGAATACAGGCGGAGCTGATCCACCACCCGGCTCTCCAGCTTCAAAAGCGCAAAAGAATTGCAGTCGTAGATCAGCGAAGAAACCGGTTTAGCGTTGAACCCCGGCACCTCATAGAGCCGGGTCATGATCTCATGAGACCTTTTCGTCGTATTGGAGTGCTGAAAATTGCCGGTATCCGTCGTGATGGCGGCGAAGAGCGCGTTCGCGATCCTGAGATCGATCTCCGCCCCCAGCGCCTCGAGTACGAGCCAGACCAGTTCTCCGCAGGCGGCCGAATCCGGCTCCGTGAGGCCGAAATCGAAGGACGGCTGCTCCCCGGATACGCCGTGGTGATCCAGGACCGCCCGGGCGGCCGCCTTGTAAAAGGCCTTTTCCCTGCCCGGGATGCGGTTCATCGTCCCGCAGTCGACCATGAGCGCCAGGTACGACCCTTCCGGAAAGACCGCCGCGTCCTGTGTGACGCAGCTGTATTCAAGAAAGGCGAGGTTTTCCGGCGTCTCTTCCGCAGTCAGGATCCAGGCTTCACGCCCCAGGCCTCGAAGGCCCAGACACAGCGCCGCGGCGGAGCCGATCGCGTCACCGTCCATGTGGACGTGCGGAAGCAGAAGCACGCGTTCCGCAGCGCGCAGTTTCTCCGCAAATTCACGGTAGATGTCACAGTTCTCCTTCATATCCGCTCTTTTCTTCTTTGCTGATTTCCTCGAGGATCAAATCGATATGCCGGCCGTACTCCATGGAGGAATCGATCTTGAAGATCAGTTCCGGCACGTGACGCATCTTGATATCCCGTCCGACCTGGCGCCGAAATGTCCCCTTCGCGCGGTTAAAGGCCTGCAGGACCTCGCGGCAGACCACTTCACGGTCTTCCTCCGCGAGGACCAACGGCGTGACATAGCAGGTCGCGTAGCTGGCATCCGCCGTCACTTCCACCCCTGCGACGGTGATGATGCGGGAGGTCAGGACCGGGTCTTTGATGCCGTTCAGCAGCAGATTGCTGATGCTCTTTTTGATTTCTTCATTGAGTCTGCCCTGTCTGTATCTGGCCATTGCTGCACCCCGTCTCTATCAGTTTCTTTCGACCTGGACCATGATGAAGCACTCGAGCACATCACCCGGCTTGATGTCGTTGTAGTTTTCGATGCCGATACCGCACTCATAGCCGGTATTGACTTCTTTGACCGCATCTTTGTATCTCTGCAGCGAGGAGATGGTGCCTTCGTGGATGACGATCCCGTCACGCACCAGGCGGATCTGCGCGTTGCGCTGCAGCTTGCCCTCGGTGACGTAGGCGCCGCCGACCGTCCCGACGTTTGGTACACGGAACGTGTCGCGGATCTCTGCCTTGCCGAGGATCTGCTCTTTGTATTCCGGATCGAGCATGCCCTTCATCGCGTCCTGGATATCGTCGATGATATCGTAGATGACGCGGT
>CAYLSR010000456.1:0-1624 GCA_964385855.1 uncultured Mogibacterium sp. | reverse complement strand
CCATTCCGTCGCCTTCGCCGTAGTTCTTTTCGACGTAGCGGACTTTGGAGTTCTTCCCGACGAAGAAGCGGTGGATCCCGTCGTGCTGGGAATCCAGGGAACCGCTGTTGTGGATGCCGCAGCCGGCGACGATCGTGACGTCGCAGTCTTCGCCGATGTAGAAGTCGTTGTAGACCGTCTCTTTGATCCCGCTCTTGCTGAGGACGACCGGGATGTGGACGCTCTCTTTTTTTGTGCCGCTCTTGATGCGGATGTCGATGCCGGTCCCGTCTTCTTTGGACGAGATCTCGATGTTGGCCGTCGAGTTCCGCCCGGCGGTCTCGCTGTTGGCACGGATGTTGTACGCGCCGGCCGGAACGGAGTGGAGGTCGGCGATCTCTTCGAGTAACTGCTGCTGGATCTTATCTATCATATCTGTTTCCTTTAAAAACTGGTGAATCTGTGGGATCTGACCGTTCGGTGCCGCGCCTTACAGGAGACGCTCGCACGCCTCGCTGACCGCGCTGGCGGTGCCGAGGAGCTCCGGAAGCACCTCGTCTCTCGGCCCGTGCTTCGCGACTTTGCCCGCTTCGATGACGATGATCTCGTCCGCGATTCTCAGGATCCGCTCCTGGTGGGAGATGACGATGACCGTCCCGCGAATGGCCTCCCGGATGGATTCGAAGACCTGGATCAGGTTCTGGAAACTCCAGATGTCGATGCCGGCTTCCGGCTCGTCGAAGATCGCGATCTTGGTCCCTCTCGCTAGCACGGTCGCGATCTCGATGCGCTTGAGCTCGCCGCCCGAGAGCGAGGAATTGACTTCACGGTTGATGTAGTCGCGCGCGCAGAGCCCGACTCTGGAGAGGTATTCGCAGGCTTCGCTGATCGAGATCTTCTTGCCGGCGGCGAGCCGGAGGAGGTCGACGACCTTGATGCCTTTGAAGTGCACCGGCTGCTGGAACGCGAAGCTGATGCCCAGGTGGGCGCGCTCCGTGATGTTTTTGTCCGTGATATCCTCACCGTCCAGCAGGATCTTGCCTTCCGACACCGGACGGATGCCCATGATGAGGCGGGCGAGCGTGGATTTGCCGCCGCCGTTCGGACCAGTGATGACGATGAATTTGTCGTCGCCGATCGTCAGATTGAGATCATCGATGATCTCGATATCTTTGTCGCTTTCCGTGACGCGGAAAGATACATTCTGTAGTTCGAGCATACTGCCTCCAATGAATTTTGAAAATGTCCCGTGAAGAATAATATAGTAGAATTTACGGAAGTTAGTCAAGTCGAACTGCCGGCGGAAAGGCGCGGAAACCGCGAGACTCTTCCCATTTTCCCCGCAGATGTGTATAATAAGGGGAATGGAATGTCAGGAGGATACCAGAATGAAGATCTTTGTTTACAACATGCGCGAATTCGATGAGCTCGCGTTCTTTGAGAAATATGCGGAACAGTACGGTGTTGAGCTGGGCTACACGGTGGAGTTCCCGGGTCCGGAGAACTGGCACCTTGCGGACGGCTATGACGGGGTGTCGATCCTGACCACGCCGACGCCGGCGGAGATGATCGACCGGCTGCAGCAGGGCGGCGTCAAGGTCATCTCGACGCGGACGATCGGCTACGATCACGTCGACGTGAAGCA
>CAYLSR010000455.1:0-1629 GCA_964385855.1 uncultured Mogibacterium sp. | reverse complement strand
TGTATGTGGCATTCATAGCATACAGTCAGGTATACCGTCCCGGGCATATACCGCTGTTTTATCCTCCCGGCTGCCCGGGGGAGCGCTGCTGCGCGGTCTCTCAGCATCTGAAGACTTCCCGGAAGTATCCGTCCTCGCTCATACCGGTGCGTTCCCGCAGGGCATCCGCATTTTCATGCAGTTCAACATGGCCCTGTTTCAGGAAGACGACTTCGTCCAGCACCGGCTCCACGTCCGTGATCAGGTGGGTGGAGAGCAGGACCAGGCCGTTTTCCGAATAGTTGCTAATGATCGTGCGCAGGATGTAATCGCGCGCCGCCGGGTCCACGCCCGCGATCGGCTCGTCGAGCAGGTAGACAGACGCTCTCCGGCTCATGGTCATGATGAGCTGCACCTTTTCCCGCGTCCCCTTGGACAGCTTTTTGAAGACCCGGCGCGGATCGATCTGCAGAGCATCCAGAATCTGCCCGGCCCGGCCGGCGTCAAAGTCGGGATAAAAGTCACTGTAAAAATCCAGGAGCGACTCCACATTCATCCATCCGGGCAGGAAATCCCTGTCCGGCAGGTAGGACACGATCTCCTTGGTCTCCGCCCCGGGTTCCATCCCGCCGATCAGGATCTTGCCATGCGTGGGGGTGAGCAGGTGCTGGGCCAGCTTGATCAGCGTCGTCTTCCCGCTGCCGTTCGGCCCGACAAGACCGATGATCCGCCCCGGCTCCAGAGCAAGGTTCACGCCGTTGAGCGCTTTTACATTTCCGTACCATTTTTCAAGATCAATACATTCCAGTACTGCCATATCAATTTCCTCCATAGACTGTAGGTGACAACAGGGACGGTTCTTTTTGTCATCTTCAGGCCGCTTTTGAGTTCGGCTATTCTGCCGGAACCAGCCCTGTACTGCCGGCAGAATAGCGGCCTTCTTTAGCACCAGTCCTGTACTGCCGGCAGAATAGCAGCCTTCTTTAGCACCAGCCCTGTACTACCGGCAGAATAGCGGCCTTCTTCATTCATTTGCTTTCAGTCACGATCCCGGTCCTTCTTTATTTTCGGGATTTTCAGACGTCCATTCCCTTACCGCCGTCACGATCTCGTCCTTTTTCATCCCCATGCGGACCAGCCGGGAACACATCTCGTCGACTACACCTTCACTGAGCGAGCGCTGCAGCTGTCTGAGCGCCGTTTCATCATCTGTGACAAACCGCCCGCTTGTCCTCTGTGTGTAGACGATCCCGTCCCGCTCCAGCTCTGCAAAGGCCCGCTGCATCGTGTTGGGATTCACCCCTGCCTCCAGCGCCAGCTCCCGCACCGGCGGCAGCTTCGCGCCCGGCGGGTATGTCCCGCTCGCAATGTCCGTTCTGAGCCTCTCCAGGATCTGCAGGTAGATCGGAATTCCACTTTCAAATCTCCACTTCATCTGTCACTCTCCTGTGTTTCTCTCCTGTGTTTCTCTCCTGTGTTTCTATTTTGTCTCTATCACGTTTCTTATGCGATCCTATTGTACTATTGATTTAATACAATGAGATTATAAGACTACTTAGCGCTTGTGTCAATATATTAATACAACATTATATGAAGTCTGTGGAAAAAAAGAGATAGAAACTGGCATCCCTGAGAGCGCCAGTAAGTCGG
>CAYLSR010000454.1:0-1641 GCA_964385855.1 uncultured Mogibacterium sp. | reverse complement strand
TAGCCTTATCCACAATATCGACCAGCAGCTGCACCTGGTTCTTCGTGAGAAACTGTCCGAGGTCACATCCTTGAGCAGGGAATAGGTGTCCGGGGACTGAGGGAGCGCGGCAAGCGCGGCACTCTCCAGGAGATCCAGCTCGCTCGTGGTCTTGGAGAAATACATGTTGGCCGCGGATTCGATCCCGTAATTGCCGTAACCGAAATAGATGCTGTTGAGGTACGCTGCGAGGATCTCCTCTTTGGAGAGCGCGTGCTCGATCCGCGCGGCGTAATACATCTCGATCAGCTTCCGGCGGATGCTCCGTTCGCTCTTGATCTCCGGCAGGTAGACGTTTCTGGCCAGCTGCTGCGTGATCGTACTGGTCCCGCTGATCTCTCCGTGCCCCGTGAGGGACGAGAGAATCGCGCCGCCCATTCGGATCCAGTTGAATCCGTGATGCTTGAAGAACGTCTTGTCCTCCAGCGCGACAAACGCATAGACCGTCGTCTCCGGGATATCGTCATACGTGATCAGCGTCCGGTCTTCTCCGTAGTTGACAGAGTCGATCTCGTTGCCGGTATCGTCATAGAGGATCGAGGACTGCTGCATCGCGTCATAGATGTTGGCAGGATCGATCTTTGGCGCCGTCAGAACGGTGAATCCCACATAGACCGCGACGAGAAGGATGCCCGCCAAAATCAACTTCAGGAGGCCGCGGATGATCCGGCCGGCCGTGGAGCCCTTCTTTTTCTTTCGGGAGGTCTGCTTTTTCTTCTTGGAACCGCTTTTCCTTTTGTCCGCCGCTGCGGAGGCAGCTGTTTTCTGCTTCTGGTTCTTTTCCTGTTTCATTTTTTCCAGCTCCGATTCCGGGAGAATATCTTCGAGTTCCAGCGGCCGTTCGCCGGAGGTGTCTTCGCCGTCCGCAGGTGTTTCGGACAGTGTTTCCGAGCCTGTTCCGTCAGCCTCGGAAGACAAAGCTCCGAGTTTCTGCTCGAAAGAATGTCTGTCGTAGACCTGCGTCTGACCGGCTTCGGCATGGACCAGTTCATACAGGATGCTTTCTTCCAGCGCGTGAAGATCTTCGGCTGCCTTCGCCTCGTCAACAGTGGAAGGATCGGAGCCGGCGCTCAGCTCATCATAACGATGCTTCGCGAGCTTGTGGGCAAGCTCCCGGACATCTTTCATATAGAGATCCTCATCCGTATCCGTAGGATCCGCTTCCTCCGAGTGAGGGCCGGAGGCTCTCATCTTCAGGTAAAGCTCTTCAATTTCTCGGTTTTTGTCCATGGCTGTTTCCTAACTGTGCTGATGATACATAATGCCAGTTTTATTGTACCATGAAATCAGTTTAAATTAAATCAAATAATAGTACTTTCACGCAGAAACATTGTGCCCACGGGGCATTTTCGCCGGCATATAATAGGGTCCATGAACCGGAGAATAATCTGCATCTATGCCATATCGATGATTACGGGGATCCTGCTTGCTTCGCTCGGATTGGAAGAAGGGCATCTGTCCGGAGCGTTTCTGCTGACGGCGATGATCCTGGGGCTCTGCAGCCTGTTCTTCCGGTCATACGGGGAAGAAACGGGTTTGGACCGGCGGTACGGCAGCGGCATGCTGCTCTGCCTCGCGGCCGGCGCGCTGATCTTCACGCAC
>CAYLSR010000453.1:0-1643 GCA_964385855.1 uncultured Mogibacterium sp. | reverse complement strand
GGAGACGGTCAAGGCCTGGCAGAAATGGTGCAATTCGCAGCTCTAAATGATGACTGAAAATAAACCGCATGTCACTCTTCGTACGCTCCACTATTTCTGGAGCGTGACCCGAACGCAGCTCGGGATGTTCTTTCTGGCCATCCTGACGACGTTCGGGTATGTTTCTATGCTCACATATCTGAACAGTTACTATGTGGGCAAGATCGTGGACCGCGTGACCGGCGAGCCGGTCGCCGCGGATCAGGTCTTTGACGTCTTTGGCTTTTACATCGCCGCGCTCATCGTGGTCAACGCGATCGGTCAGATCTGCTCCAAGCTTCAGGATTATGCCGTCTGGAAGATGGAAATCAAGGCCAATTACGATCTGGCGACCTACTGTTTCGATACGCTGTCGAACCAGTCGATGACGTTCCACACCAACCGGTACGGCGGCTCCCTCGTCAGCCAGACGACCAAATTCCTGAGCGCCTATACCCAGCTGCTCGAGATCATCATCTACTCGGTCCTGCCGCTGTGCTTCTCCGTGATCATGATCATCGTCATGCTGATCAGGCCGGTACCGTACTATGTGCTGCTCCTGTGCATCATCCTCGTGATCTACGTGACGGTCGCCTACATCATGTACCGCAGAGTGCTGCCGCTCAACACCGATGCCGCGGCCGCGCAGAACGACCTCTCCGGAGAGCTTTCGGATTCCGTAACCAACATCCTGTCCGTCAAGACCTACGGCCGGGAAGATTACGAGCGTGCGCTGTTCGACCGCGCTAACGAGGAGGTCGTCCGGACGGACTCCCTCCGGATGCGCGCCTCCAACGTCCGCGGCGCGATGACCTCCTCGCTCATCGTCATCATCATGATCGTCGTCACGATCTTCATGGCCGGCGGCAATGCCTGGTTTGGGATCTCCGCGGGCACCGTGGTCATGATGTTCACCTACACCTACGAGCTGACGCTGCGGTTCAACATGATCAACAATACGATGCAGCGGCTCAACCGGGCATTCGGCGATGCGGAAGCCATGACGGAGATCCTGGATGAGCCGACGCTGGTCCAGGATGAGCCGGACGCGAAGCCGCTTCAGGTCACGCGCGGCGAGATCCTGTTTGACCGGCTCAACTTCCGGTACCTCGACGCAGACACGGATGATAATGTCTTTAACGATTTCACGCTGCGGATCCCGCCGGGGCAGCGGATCGGGCTCGTCGGGCGTTCGGGCGCCGGCAAGACGACGCTGACCAAGCTGCTTCTAAGGCTCTCCGACATCCAGGAGGGCCGGATCCTGGTCGACGGTCAGGATATCTCGAAGTGCACGCAGCAGTCCCTGCGCAGGCAGATCGCGTACGTCCCGCAGGAGGCCCTGCTCTTTCACCGGTCGATCCTGGAGAACATCGCCTACGGCAAGCCGGACGCGTCCGAAGAAGAAATCCGGCAGGCCGCAGCCGAAGCCAATGCGCTGGAGTTCATCGAACGGCTGCCGCACGGGTTTGACACCATCGTCGGCGAGCGCGGCATCAAGCTCTCCGGCGGACAGCGCCAGCGCGTCAGCATCGCCCGGGCGATCCTCGCGGACGCCCCGATCCTCGTGCTTGACGAGGCGACCAGCGCGCTGGACTCCGAATCCGAGCGGCTGGTCCAGGAAGCGC
>CAYLSR010000452.1:0-1643 GCA_964385855.1 uncultured Mogibacterium sp. | reverse complement strand
CGACTACGGCGAACTCAAAAACGACCGGCGGGACGAGAGCGTCATCTTCTCGATGCAGACCTTCGTCGTCAAGCTGTCCTCCGGCGTCGCGGCCATGATCGCCTCCGTCGCGCTTTCGGTCTTCCACATCAGCGAGACCACCGCGGACGGTGCGGTCGCGGCCTCCTCGATCTTCGGCCTCCGCATGACGATGACCGTCGGACCGATCATCGGGCTGCTGCTCGCATTCCTGGTCTTCCGCAGGAAGTTCATCCTGCACGAGGAGAAGCTGAACGAGATCACCGCGGAGCTGCACCGCAGAAAGCAGAGCTGAATCCGGGCAACTAAAAAAAGTATCCGGACGCCTGTTTCCGAGTATCTGATACCCGAAAGCACGCGTCTGGATACTTTTTTTGTTTCTGTTCCGTGCCGCCTACAGCACGCGGACCCCGCCGAACTTCCGGATTCGGTAGACCTGGCAGGCGCCTTCCCCGAAGAGCCCCTCCATCGCCTCCTGATACCGCATCAGCGCTTCCTTGCGCACATAGGCCTGGATCGTTCCGGCAAATCCGCCGCCGTGGACCCTGGCCACCCCGTCTTCGCCCAGCACGGCTTCGCTGACCGCGAGGGCCACGGAGACGTTCTGGTGCTCCACATCCTGCGTCGTATAGACGTTCTGCAGGTATTTATAAGAGGAATCGCCGGACGCCTGCACCAGCTTCAGGAATCCCGGAAAGTCGCCGTTTGCCAGCGCATCCGCCATGTCACCGACCCGCCCGTTCTCCCGGACGTAGTGCAGCGCTCTCAAAAACGCCCTGTCCCCGCAGGCTTCCCGGATCTCCGGCGCCCGCTCCAGAAGCTCGGCCTGCGTCAGGTCGCCCAGCACGGAGCGCCCAAACTGCATCGCCACGCTCTTCATCTCCATCGGGACCGCCGCGTATTCCCCGGTCAGGTCCGCGTGAGACCCCTTCGTGTCGGTGATGCACAGGACGTACCCGTACGCCGAAGGATCCATCTCCAGGCGGGTGACCTTCGGGGTGCCGCCGAATTCGATCCTGCAGGCGCTCCCCACCGAGCACGCCATCTGGTCCATCAGGCCGCACGGCTTGCCGAAGTAGATGTTCTCCGCGTACTGACCGATCAGCGCGATCTCCTCCGCGGAGATCAGATCATCGTTGTACAGGCCGGAGAAGATCGTCCCGATCAGCGTCTCGAACGCGGCGGACGATGACAGGCCGGAGCCGCTGATCACCTCGCTGCTGACGTAGGCATTGAACCCGCCGATCAGATGCTGGCGCTTCTGCATCCCGGCCGCGACGCCGCGGATCAGAGAAGCCGTCGTTTCCTTCTCCTCTTCGACCGGTTCCAGCTCGTGAAGGTCGATCTCCATGGCGCCGTATCCTTCGGAATACAGCCAGACCTTGAGATCGTCCCTCGGCGCGACGACCGCCGCAACATCCCGGCTGACCGCGGCCGCGATCACCTGCCCCTGCTGGTGGTCGGTGTGGTTGCCGGCAATCTCGGTCCGCCCCGGCGCGCTGTACGCGCAGACCTCCTGCAGGCCGAAGAGTTCCTCGTACCCCTTCATCATCCGGATGTACCGCGCGGTCTGGCGAGGCGCGTCCCCGCTGCCGTACAGTTCCTCGAACTGCATCAGGTACATC
>CAYLSR010000451.1:0-1651 GCA_964385855.1 uncultured Mogibacterium sp. | reverse complement strand
CTACTTTCGGCAGTCTGCGGGTAGAGAAAACCTCCCGGATGGGTAGTGACTACCCAAAATGTGAAGTCTCTCTACTTTCGGCAGTCTGCGGGTAGAGAAAACCTCCCGGATGGGTAGTGACTACCCGAAATGTGGCAGCTCTCTACTTTCAGCAGCCTGCGAGTAGAGAAAACCTCCCGGATGGGTCACAGGATTTCTTTGAAACGCCAGGAATACAGATAGTGGTTGATCGTCTCCTCGATGGTTTCCGATAAGAGCGGAGATTTTGCGGTCTCGTACGTCATGATCAGGTTATCGCCGGCATTGTAGTCTTCCATGAAGTATTGCGTGGTCCGCCACGCTACGTCATTCCGGTAACTGAGTTTGTCCATGCTCCCGCAGTGTTCCCAGATGTAGAGGCGACCGTCTGCATAGGAGAAGATGACGAAATCCGGGTGAAATTCCTGACCGTTGATGAGAAGCAGCGGTTCGTAGACGTAGTCGATGCCTCGGAGGTAGAGCGCGTCCGCGATCATGCACTCTGCCTTGGAGCGGACTTTCTCTCCGCGCTTTGTGCTGTGGATCCGGTCTTCCGGATGGTAATCCGGGTCGGTGCGCAGTTTCTGGAAGAACCGAAATTCGGCGTTCTCGGAGAACTTCCTGAGCAGCCGCTCTTCTCTGCAGGCATAGGCAGAAGGGAACCCTTTTTCGAGCTCAATCAGATTGGACTGGATCGTCAAAAGCTTTCGGTGGCAGTTCTTCAGGAGCTGAGCGTTTTGAGTTGCCCGGGGGATCGCCTTTTTCAGGTAATAGCGAAGCTGCAGTTTTTCCCGCAAAGAAGTCAGCTTTTCGGGGAGCCGAAGCTGTCGGACGCGTTGACGGCGGGGTCGTTCATTGTCCGGGGTGTGCGTCAGCGCAGTTTCCGTAAGCCAATACGCTACCTCGCCGCCCCTGAGCCGCCTCGCGCTCAGCGAGTAGTTTTCGTATTCGGGTCGATCGATCGCCCGGAGCGTCGCGGTCATCCGGGCGGCTGCTTCTTCGTAGAACCGGACCGCCATCAGAAGCATGCTCAAAATGAATTCATCCATGGGGGATCTCCTTTCGTGATGACAACGCAAAAGGAGAGCTGCGCGAGGCATCTCTCCCATCAATACGGATGATATCATGATAGCACGAAATAAAGTGCGCCGGGGGGACATCGGGAAATCCGGTGGCCTTTTTTCGGCGGATTTGCGGGATTACAGCGGCTCGCCGTCTTTGTTGAAGAGCGGCAGCTTTTCGAGGAAGATGATGTCATCTCTGTCCGCGGCTTCGCCCTCGGCCAGGACGGTCATCTTGGCGACGATGTTGCCGCCGACCGCGTTGACGAGCTTTTCGAGGGCCTTGAGGGATTCGCCGGTGCTGATGACGTCATCGACGACCAGGATGCGCTTGCCTTCCATGACGAGGCGCTCGTCTTTGCCGAGGCACAGCTTCTGCGTGTGCGCCGTCGTGATGGAGTCGACTTCGACGGTGACGATGTCCTGCATATAGGCTTTGGCGCCCTTGCGCGCGACGATGTACGGCTTGCCGGACTGGCGGGCCATCTCGTAGGCCATCGGGATACCCTTGGACTCCGCCGTGATGATGACGTCAAAGTCCGGCGCCTTCGCGAGGAGTTCCTCGGAGACCC
>CAYLSR010000450.1:0-1661 GCA_964385855.1 uncultured Mogibacterium sp. | reverse complement strand
TGAGGCAATTGCTCGCGCACTGGTTACTAAGCCGGACGAAGTTGTCGTCACCACGGAAGGGGACGGGAACGACATCGTGATCAATCTCAAGGTCGCGAAAGAAGATATGGGTAAGATCATCGGCAAGCAGGGCCGCATCGCGAAGGCGATCCGCACGGTCGTCAAGGCTGCCGCGATCAAGCAGAATAAGAAAGTCACGGTCGAAATCATCGAAGACTAGTGCACCGGCGAGAAGATCAAGCATGCAGGGGAAGGACTCGGCATGCTTGTTTGCTGATAGTTAAAATACGGCGGAGCCTGCCGGAGCTTCCGGCAGGAGAGAGGTTTCAAACTATGACATATCGGAATGAACCGTCGATGGTCAACATCGGGCGGCTGACGGCGGCTGTCGGCCTCCGCGGAGAGATCCGGGTGCTCCTCTATGCAGAGGATTCGGAAAATCTTCACGTGGGGTCCCGGCTGTTTCTGGACTGCAAAGGGCAGGAATCTTCAAAGGATGTGGCGGCGATGCGGTTTCAGAAGGGCCGGCCGGTCATCCGCCTGGAGGGTGTGACGGATCGGACCGCGGCGGAAGCGCTTTCAAACGCGGAGATCTACATCCGGGAAGAGGACCTCGCGGAACTGGAAGAAGGCGAGTACTACATCCGGGACCTGATCGGGCTGCAGGTCTACGACCGGGCGAGCGGGAGCACGCTCGGGGTCGTGGAAGACGTGCTGGACAACACGCCGCAGGCGGTCTACGTGGTGCGCAGGACGGACGGATCGGAACTGCTGATTCCGGCCGTCGAGGCGTTTGAGCGAGAGATCGATCCGGAGCGGGGCATCATCGAAGTCGAGCTGATCCCGGGCTTTCTGGACTGACCGCCCGGCGGAGAAAGGAATCATCATGAAGATCAATATCCTGACGCTGTTCCCGGAGATGTTCGCGCCGCTGCACGGCAGCATGCTCGGACGGGCGGAGCAGCAGGGGCTTCTGGCGTTCAACCTCATCAATTTCCGGGAATATACGACGGACAGGCACAACCGGGTGGACGATACGCCGTTCGGCGGCGGTGCCGGCATGGTCCTTCAGGTACAGCCGATCCTGTCGGCGGTCCGGGCGAACGGCATTGCCGGGAAGGTCCTCTACATGTCACCGCGCGGGAAGCAGCTGACCGGCGCCATGGCGGCGGCGCTGGCGGAGGAGCCCGAGCTGACGATCCTGTGCGGTCATTATGAGGGCGTCGATCAGCGGGTGCTGGACCTTCTGCAGGCCGAGGAAGTTACGATCGGCGATTACATCCTGACCGGCGGGGAGCTGCCGGCCATGGTGCTGATCGACGCGGTTGCCCGGTTTCTGCCGGGCGTCCTCGCCGGCGAAGAATCGGTCAAAGAAGAGTCCATCTATTCCGGCCTCCTCGAATACCCGCACTACACCAAGCCCCGGGAGACCGAAGGCCTGGAGGTGCCGGAGATCCTGCTGAGCGGAAACCATCAGAAGATCGATCTCTGGCGCTGGGAGCAGGCCTTGCGCCTGACGAAGGAGCGGCGGCCGGAGATGTACGAAGCGTATGTCGAGAGCCTGAAGGGCCGGAAGCTGAGTAAGCAGGAAAAGCTGGTACTGAATAAGAAGCCTATGGGATCCACGCGCCGGGACGGGCCGTTGTCGAAGAGATGAGCGG
>CAYLSR010000449.1:0-1670 GCA_964385855.1 uncultured Mogibacterium sp. | reverse complement strand
AGCTCCTGCAGAGGAAGCACCGGCGGAAGAAGCGCCTGAAGCTGTTTCGGCATCGGATCCGGACAACTCCTATACTTTTGATTTCTCGGACGACCTTGAGGAGCCGGAAGAACCGCTCCCGGCAGAACTCTCCCCTGTTATCGACCTTGCGGAACTGGGCGATACCGACTCAGAGAGCACGGACGCTGAAGAAGTCTCTGAAGAAGGAGGCTCCGGATCCGAGCCGGCGATTCCGGTCCTCCCGGTCGCTGCGGCCGAGCGCGCTGAAGATGCGGCCGAGCCTCCGGCTTCCCGCGATCCGATGGCAGAACTGGATACTTTCCCGTCCGAAATCGAGCTTTCCTTCAGCGAAGAACTCGGTTTTGAACTTCCGGAACCTGCAGAGGAAGCCGAGTCAATCACGGAAGTGCCGGAGGAAGCTGAAGCTCCGCAGGAAGACGAAGCGAAAACCGCTGCCGGCATCGCGGCAGCCATTTCCGGGAAGCTTCATTCCGGTCATAAGGAGTCGCCGATAACAGAAAACGCTGAGATGAAGAAACCAGCTGAAAAGAAAGTCAAGAAAGAAAAGAAAGAGAACAAACCGAAGACACAGCGTTCCCGGGGCGTCCGGATCGCGCTCAGAGTCCTGCTGGCGCTGGTCATCATGGGCTGCCTTGCCGGGCTCGCGGGCTTCGGATACGCCGCATACATTGTCTACAATACGCCGGAAATCGACCCGGAGAACATCTACGCGTCCGTCGCGGAGAGCTCTACGATCTACACGAATTCCGACAGAGAGCTCGAAAATGTCTTCTATTCCGAAAACCGGCGGTTCGCTACCTACTCCGAGATGCCGGAAGACCTGATCGACGCGGTCGTCGCGCTGGAAGACAAGACCTTCTGGAGCCACCGCGGGTTCAACTGGGTCCGAATCGTCGGCGCGGTCTATTCCTCCCTCACCGGGAACGGTCAGATCAGCGGCACCAGCACGATCACGCAGCAGCTGGCCCGAAACGTTTATCTGGCGGACAGAAAGAGCGAGCGGTCCATCGAACGTAAGATACAGGAGATGTGGTACGCCCACGAGATTGAAAAGGCGCTCAACAAAGAACAGATCATCGAGGCCTATCTCAACACGATCTACCTCGGGTTCGGTTCCTACGGCGTCGAGGCGGCTGCGGAGAACTATTTCTCCAAGTCCCCTTCCGAACTGACCCTGCTGGAGTGCGCGTCCCTCGCTGCCCTGCCGCAGTCGCCGGACACCTACTCGCTGGTCAAATATGTCGAAGATCCTTCCGTACTCGATGAGAACGCGCAGATCATCACCCGCAAGCCGGAGACGTATATCGCCAACGACCAGTCGAAGGACCGCCGCGACCTGTGCCTTGATCTGATGCTGGAACAGGGTTACATCACGCAGGAAGAGCACGACGGCGCATACGGGAAGGATCTGATCGACTTCATCAAGCCGGATCTGGAATCCACCACCAGCGAATACGCGTACTTCGTCGACTACCTGCTGGAACAGGTCAGCAACGACCTCGCGGACAAATATGACATTTCGCAGGCGGAAGCCTACGACATGATTTATACGGGCGGACTCAACATCTATTCGACGATCGACACCACTGCGCAGAAGACCATCGTCAAGGAGTTCAACGATTCATCCAACTACCCTTCCCTGACCGGCT
>CAYLSR010000448.1:0-1684 GCA_964385855.1 uncultured Mogibacterium sp. | reverse complement strand
TCGATACCGGCATGGGCCGGATCGGATTCTGCGTCGGGACGCGGGAAGATCGCGTCCGGACGGCGGAAGAAGTCCGCAAGATCGACGAACTGGAGGGCCTCCGGGTCGTCGGGCTGATCTCGCATTTCGCGACCTCCGATGAGGCGGACCGGACCTACACCCGCCGGCAGCTGCAGCTGTTCAACGACCTCTACGAAGAGCTCTCCGAGGTCGGCGTCAGCCTGCCGTGGCGGACGATCGCCAACAGTGCGGCGGTGATGGAATACCCGGAGGCCGGTTTTGACGTGGTCCGGCCGGGCATCGTCCTGTACGGCTGCTATCCGTCCGCGGAAGTGCATCCGGAAAAGCTCCCGCTGCGCCCGGTGATGTCGGTCAAGGCGCACATCACCTTCGTCAAGACCATCCCTGCAGGCGCTGCGGTCAGTTACGGCCGGGCTTTTGTCGCGGAGCGCGAGACCCGCGTCGCGACGATCGGAATCGGCTACGCGGACGGCTACTCCCGCCTGCTCACCGGCAAAGCGGAGGTGCTGATCCGCGGAAAGCGGGTGCCGGTCATCGGGCGGATCTGCATGGACCAGTGCATGCTGGACGTGACCGACGTGCCGGAGGTCGAAGCCGGCGAAGAAGTCGTCATCCTGGGCGCATCCGGCGAAGACGCGGTCACGGCGGAAGAGCTCGCGGACAAGATGGGCACCATCAACTATGAGATCCTGTGCGGCTTCGGTATGAGGCTGCCGAAGGTCTACCTGAATCAGGAGGCATCCGTATGACAGAAATCATCCGCTCCGCTGACGGCAACCTGCTGGTCACGCTCCAGGAACTGCTGGTCCGGGAGGAACTCACCCCGATCGTCCGGTTCATCACCCACCTCGGGGATTCCGGCATGATCTGGATCCTCTTCGTGCTCCTGATGCTGCTGTTCCGCGCCACCCGCAAGGACGGGCTGTGGTCCGGGATCGCGCTGGCGGCCTCCTATATCATCAACAACCTTCTCCTGAAGAACCTGATCGCCCGGATCCGGCCGTACGAGATATTTTCGGCCGTCCAGCTGCTGGTCGAGCAGCAGAGCGACTTTTCCTTCCCGTCCGGGCACTCGGCGGCGTCTTTTGTCGTCGCGATCTCGATGTACATCTACCTGCCGAAGCGGTACGGGATCCCCGCGCTGATCCTGGCCTTCCTGATCTCCCTGTCGCGCATCTACGTCGGCGTCCATTACCCGCTGGATGTCGTGTGCGGCGCGCTTTCGGGGACGCTGATCGCGCTGATCACGGCAGCCGTGCGGCATAGAGTTGAACGGAACCGGCTTCAGAAGCGCGTTGGGTGATTTTATGGGTGAAGGACCCGGGTTCCCCGAAGGATTCACCCATTATTTGCGGAATTTTGGGTGGTTTCTTCGGTGAAGGCCCCAGGTTCCCCGAAGGATTCCCCCAACCGGACGATACAAGGAGAAAACCATGGCAGTTCACATCGGAAACGACTGGGATGAAGTGCTGAAGGAGGAGTTTCAGAAGGACTATTACCTGCAGCTCCGGCAGTTCCTCATCCGCGAATACCGCACCCAGACGGTCTATCCGGATATGTACGACATCTTCAACGCGTTCAAATACACGCCGTACAGCAATGTCCGGGTCGTGATCCTCGGGTGATCGAATTCCATGGTCTTGCTGATGAGGCGCTTGAGTTC
>CAYLSR010000447.1:0-1687 GCA_964385855.1 uncultured Mogibacterium sp. | reverse complement strand
GGTATACTGCGGCATATTCCCGGCCGAGGGCGAGAAGTACGAGAACGTCAAGGACGCGCTCGAGAAGCTCCAGGTCAACGACGCGGCGTTCCAGTTCGAGCCGGAGAACTCCGCGGCGCTCGGCTACGGATACCGCTGCGGCTTCCTCGGGCTGCTGCACATGGACGTCATCGTGGAACGGCTCGGACGGGAGTTCGACCTCGACGTCATCACGACGCTCCCGAGTGTCATCTACAAGGTCGTGATGAAGGACGGGACGGAGCGGATGATCCAGAATCCGACCAACCTGCCGGACCCGATCGAGATCGCGCGCATCGAGGAGCCGATCGTGCTGGCCAACATCATGACGCCGAACGACTACGTCGGCAGCATCATGACGCTCTGTCAGGGGCGCCGGGGCCGGATGACGCACATGGAGTACCTGACGGAGACCCGCGTGCAGCTGACCTACGAGATCCCGCTCAACGAGGTGATCTACGACTTCTTCGACGCGCTCAAGTCCCGTACGCGGGGCTACGCTTCGCTGGACTATGAGTTCCTGAAGTACCAGCCGGCGAAGCTCGTCAAGCTGGACATCCTCCTGAACCGGGAGCTGATCGACGCGTTCAGCACGATCGTGCCGGAGGAGGAGGCCTACGCCAAGGGTCGGAACATCTGCGCGAAGCTCAAGGACCTGATCCCGATGCACCAGTTCGAGGTGCCGATCCAGGCGGCGATCGGGCAGAAGATCATCGCGCGTGAGACGGTCCGGGCGTACCGCAAGGACGTCATCGCGAAGTGCTACGGCGGCGACATCTCGAGAAAGAAGAAGCTGCTCGAAAAGCAGAAGGAAGGCAAGAAGCGCATGCGGCAGTTCGGGACGGTCGAGGTTCCGCAGGAAGCCTTTACGGAAGTCCTCAAATTTGACGACAGCAAGTGAAGCGGGAAAGGGGACTCATAGATGATCACTGGAAGCCAGT
Organism: uncultured Mogibacterium sp.; assembly: GCA_964385855.1. Lineage (GTDB taxonomy): Bacteria > Bacillota > Clostridia > Peptostreptococcales > Anaerovoracaceae > CAYLSR01. The sequence goes on along the minus strand of CAYLSR010000447.1, from coordinate 728 downwards.
TCATGGCTGCGAATGATCCTGTATTGAACCACAACCGGAAGCCGGGGATCTACATCCACATACCTTTTTGTCTGAAGAAATGCAACTACTGCTCGTTTCTCTCTTATCCTGCCTACGATTCCGAGCGGGAGCACTACATCGACGGCCTCGTCCGGGAGATCCGGCTCCGGAAGAATGAAGTGAAGGAAGCCGATACGATCTACCTGGGCGGCGGCACGCCGTCGATCCTCAAGCCGGTGCAGCTCGAGCGCATCCTCGACGAAGTCCGGCGGAATTTCAACATCTCGGACGGCGCGGAGGTCACGATCGAGGCGAATCCGTCCACGCTGACGAAGGAGAAGCTCCGGAGCTTCCGGAGCATGGGCGTCAACCGGCTTTCGATCGGCGTCCAGAGCATGAATGACGACCGTCTGCGGTACCTCGGCCGGACGCACAGCCGTCTGGATGTCGTCCGCGAGTACGAGCTCGCGCGGCGGCTCGGGTTTGACAACATCAGCATGGACCTGATCTTTTCGATCCCGGGCACGACGATGGACGACGCGCTCGAGGACCTCGACGAGGTCATCGATCTGGCGCCGGACCACATCTCCTTTTACAGCCTGCAGCTGGAGGAGGGGACGCGGTTTTTTCACGATTTTGAGATGGGGATGCTGCAAGAGGTCTCCGACGAGGAAAGGAATGGGTGGATGCTGAGTATGCATCAGGCCGTGTGGCTGAGATCGGTGCGG
>CAYLSR010000446.1:0-1688 GCA_964385855.1 uncultured Mogibacterium sp. | reverse complement strand
TATTACGCAATGCAAGGCGGATGCGTGATGCAAATCCGGATTGCTGAAGCTTCGGTGAGTTACAACACCAACGCGCCGGACGACCCCGGCACGATCATCACGACGGAGGCCACCTACGAGAACAGGAAGGTCCTGTCCGGCATCGCGGGCAAGAAGCCTTTCACCGTCATCACCGTCTGCAAGAACATGATGAACAAGGAAGTCGGCTTTGTCCGGCGGGCGCTGACGGTCCTGGAGGACCTACGGATCAGCTTCGACCACATCCCGACCGGCATCGACTCCCTCTCCGTCGTCATCGAGACCGCGGAGCTCGACGAACACCTGAACGAAGTCCTCGAGGCGTTTGAACAGCGCCTGCATCCGGACGAGATCACCGTCGAGGAGAACATCGCGCTGATCGCCGTCGTCGGTCTCGGGCTCGCCCGGACGGTCGGCGTCGCCGCAAAGATTACCGCCGCGCTGGCGGACGCCGGGATCAACATCCGCATGCTCAACCAGGGCACGAGCGAGATCAACGTGATCCTCGGCGTGGAGGCCGGGGATTTCGAGGACGCGATCCGCGCAATCTACGCCGAGTTCGCGGACTGAATGCTCCGCGCCGGCCGGTATCCTCCGCATCCGCTGCGGACACCTTCGGGTGTCCGCTTTTTTCGTTTGGCAGCCTCCGGGCATTTCTTTTCTTTTTTTAATTACCGGTTGAGATTTCGTTGGTTTTTTCGCATTTCCGGCAAAAGCTTGCAGGCCTGCAGGGTCTGTGGAACAATGAACTTAAGGCAGGTCTTTCCTGCCGGCAGAACGATCGTCACCGTCAGACAAAAGGAGAAGAAGGATGAGTATGAGCAAGATCAAAACCATCATGCACATCGATCCGCTGGTCGTCGCGGCGGATCAGAATGAACAGGATCTTCAGGAATACTACGAAGATCCGTACGGGCTGGACAAGCTCGGGATCCACTCCCTGCACGTCGGCCGCAACCTGAGCCCGACGATCCTGGTGGAAGAAGCGATCCGCCAGGGCGAAGGGATCCTGACCGATACCGGCGCGCTCGCCGTGACCACGGGCAAGTTCACCGGCCGTTCTCCGCATGACAAATACATCGTCGATACCGCCGGCGTCCACGACCTCATCCACTGGGGCAGCGTCAACCGGCCGATCGACCGCCGCGCGTTCGACCTGATCCGGGAGGAGATGGCGGATTATCTGTGCGGCAAGCACATCTACCTGTTTGACGGCTTCGCGGGCGCCGACCACGATCACCGCCGGAAGTTCCGGGTCATCAACGAGATGCCGTCGCAGAACCTCTTCATCCGCGACCTGCTGATCCGGCCGACGAACGAGGAGCTCGAAAACTTCGGCGAGCCGGACTACACCCTCCTCGTCGCGCCGGGCTTCCAGTGCAACGCGAAGCGGTTCGGCCTCCACTCCGAAGCCGCGATCATCATCGATTACGAGGCGCACTTCGCGATCATCGCAGGCTCCCAGTACTCCGGAGAGATCAAAAAGACGGTCTTCTCGATCATGAACTACGTCATGCCGGTCGAAGACAACGTCCTCCCGATGCACTGCTCCTGCAACATGGATCCGGAGACCGGATCGACCGCGATCTTCTTCGGCCTCTCCGGCACCGGCAAGACGACGCTTTCCGCCGACCCTGCCCGCGTGCTGATCGGAGACGACGAGCACGGCT
>CAYLSR010000445.1:0-1689 GCA_964385855.1 uncultured Mogibacterium sp. | reverse complement strand
CACAAGTCCGTCAGGCGGCCGCATTTTGCGCAGACCAGATGGTCGTGGCGGGTCGTGCGGTCGTAGCGATCCGGGCAGCCCTCGACTGAGACCTTGCGGATCAGGCCATGTTCATGAAGCTTTGCCAGGTTGTTGTAGACCGTGGCGAGCACCATGCCGGAAGATTGCTTCTTCCCTTCGAGGTAGATCTGCTCCGCAGTCAGGTGGTCCTTCGACTGATTGATGATCTCGAGGATCATCTGCGCGTATTTTGTCATGCCATCACCCTCAATCTATTAGAATTAATCTAATTATAATCTGTGCCGGGATGTTTGTCAAGATATCCGGAATACAAACGCCGCACCTTTCGGTGCGGCGCCGTTGGAGAGAATGATTGCGAATTATGCAATTCACAATACTCTGCGGGCATAATTAAGAATCAGTCTCCAGGATATAGTCAGCGTTTCAGATCGGCAATCAGTCTGCATTGGCATCCGCTGTTCTGGCTGCATCGTATACCGCTCTCTCCTTGTCGAGGGTCGGTGTAGCTTTGGCGACGATGAACGCGACTACCGCGCCGCAGATGAAGCCCGGCAGCAGCTCGTAGACGCCGGTGCTCGCGGACAGTCCGCCGAAGAGCCAGCCGAGGTCGACGACGAAGCCCGCGATGATGCCGGCGATCGCGCCCTTATAGTTGAACTCTCTCCAGAAGAGCGACAGAATGATGACCGGTCCGAAGGAAGCGCCGAATGCGCCCCATGCGTTCTCGACCAGGTTCATGATCGCCTGCGCGCCCGCGCCCTTGGAAGACGCGATCAGGTACGCGATCAGGGCGACGACGATGACGACGATACGGCCGACGATAACGGCTTCTTTCTCGGAAGCGTTCTTTCTGAACAGCGGTACGTACAGGTCAGAGGTGAACGAGCTGGAAGCGACCAGCAGCTGCGAGTCGGCTGTGGAGACCGAAGCCGCGATGATCGCCGCGAGCAGGAGTCCGGAAGCAGCCGGCGGGAAGTATTTCCGCGCCATCGTGATGAAGACGATCTTCTGCATGCCGATTGGGAGCAGTTCGTCCGCGACGAGCATTCTGCCCATGTAAGCGATGAGGCAGGCACTTGCCAGCGAGATGACGACCCAGATGATCGCGATTGCCGAGGACTTCTTGATCTGCGAAGGCTTCTCGATGGACATGAACCGGACGATGATGTGCGGCATGCCGAAGTAGCCGAGACCCCAGGCCAGACCGGTGGCGACATCCTGCCAGCTGGCGCTGAACAGCCCTCCGCCAAAGTCGCAAGTGACGACGGCCCCGCTCGCGTCGGTGTACTCATAGACCTTGGAAAGCAGGCTGGTATCGAGGTTCTGATGGGTCGCGATCACGACAATCGGAACGGCCATCAGCGCGATCATCATCAGCATGCCCTGGAAAAAGTCTGTCCAGCATACAGCGGTGAATCCGCCGAACAGCGTGTAGAAGACGATCAGCAGCGCGAAGACGATCATCGCGGTCTTGGTGGAAATGCTTGGGAAAAGCGTTCCGAATACCGTGGTCCCCGCGACGAACGCGGAGGCGACGTAGATCGTATACGCGAACAGGAAAATGCACGCGCAGATGACCTGAAGCGTCCGGGTGTCCGCGTCAAAGCGGTTTGCCAGGAACTGCGGGATGGTGATGGAATCGTCCGCCTTTTCCGAGAAGACTCTCAG
>CAYLSR010000444.1:0-1697 GCA_964385855.1 uncultured Mogibacterium sp. | reverse complement strand
TGAGCACCTTCCGCTTCGATTTGTTTTCCCCGGTGATGAGGTCGATCAGCGCCTGATGGCGCGTCGCCGCCATGTTGCAGCCCCAGATCAGATAGTAATCGCTGTCCTTGAGTTCCCGCGGATCGAGGCACCCGGTACTCCCTGCGACGGACTGATACCCGGCGTTCATCGCCGGTGTGCAGAGGCGCTTCAGCAGCTTCGGCACGCCGAGCCGGTTGAAGAAAGCCTCTCCGCAGCCCTTCTGGATATCGCTCATGACGCCGGAATTCGACCAGTAGGCGATGGCTTCCGACCCGTGATCCCGGATTATCGCCCGGAAGCGGTCCGCGATCTCCGAGATCGCCTCGTCCCACGTGATCCGCTCGAAGCAGCCGCTCCCCTTCTCCCCGGTGCGGCGCATCGGCGTCATGATGCGGTCTTCCGAATTCAGGTCGTCCTGATACCGCTGCATCTTGCGGCAGATGCCGCTGTGCGAGACCGGGTGCTCGGGGTCGTTCCGCACCTTCACGACCCTGCCGTCCTCCACTTCGAGCAGCAGTCCGCAGGTCGAAGGGCAATCATACGGGCAGTAAGATTTCAAGATCTCCATACAGTCCTCCTGTAAAGTTCACACCTCGATTTCCATGAAGATCGTCCCCGGGACCAGGCAGTCGTAGTACGCGTCGATCTCCCGGAACCCCATGCGCTGATAGAGCTTCCGCGCGGTCCTAAGGCCCGGCAGCGTATCCAGGCGAAGCCAACGGTACCCCTCCGCCCGGGCATCCTCCATGATCTGCCGGACGAGGCGCTCTCCCAGGTTGCGGCCTCGGAAAGCCAGCCGCACGTACAGTCGCTTGAGCTCGGCGTGCTGGTCGTCAAACGGCTTCATTCCAACGCAACCGGCGAGCTCGTTTCCCACATAGACCAGGTAGATCCGCCCGCGCGGCAGGCCGTACTTCTCCTCGAGATGCGCGATCTCCTCGTCATAGTTCTGCTGATCCAGCGACCGCTGAAAGACCGGGTCCGTCTCCACCAGCATGCGCGCGTATTCTTCATATAAAGGGATCAGCGCCCGGCGGTCCTCCAGCGCGGAGACCAGCCGGACGTCCCGGTACTGCTTCAGATACGCCTCCACCGACCAGGTCATCTCCCTGGAGAAGTCAGAATCGTACTTGCGCTTGCAGAAGGCCCGGATCCAGCGGTCATAGCCCTGCTCCTCCGGGCACTTGACGCCCAGCATGTCCCGGATCAGCGCCTCGTCCATCTCAGGATACCGGTCTTCAAACACGATGCAGTCGAGGTCGGACCTCGCCGGCTTCTTGCGGTTTCGCTGCTGCTCCGTCGGATACCCGAAGACCAGCATCGCCGCCGGGAACACGTACTCCGGCAGCCCCAGGATCTCCCGCTGGACTTCGCAGTTCTCCATGATGTCGCCGATGTAGCAGGAGCCGATCCCCAGCGATTCCGCCGCGACGACGGCGTTCTGCGCGGCGATCGCCGCGTCCGTCACCGCGAGCATCAGGTCGCCGGCGCCCGGCAGGCGCGGTTCGCAGCCGGCGAACCGGTAGGCTTTGTACCACTTGAGACAGTCCGCGCAGAACACCAGGACCAGCTTCGCCTGCGCGATGAACGGCTGATGATCGCAGGACTCGCTGAGCCGCTCCTTCTTCTCCTGATCCGTGATCCGCAGGATCGTATAGAGCTGCTGGTTGCCCGCC
>CAYLSR010000443.1:0-1705 GCA_964385855.1 uncultured Mogibacterium sp. | reverse complement strand
GAGCGTACCGTCCTCGTTGCCGGCGCTCGGATGGACGACCATGCCCCGCGCCTTGTTGACGACGATGACATCTTCATCCTCATAGACGATGTCGATCGGCAGGTTCTGCGGCACCGCATCCAGCGCCTTCGGTTCCGGATACAGGACCTGCACCTCATCTCCGGCCCGCACCTTGCGCTTTTTGACGGATTCCGGCTGACCGTTTACGCGGATGTGCCCTTCTTTGATCAGCGTCTCCGCGTAATTCCGGGACAGGTCCGGGATCTGGCAGGCGAGCCACGCGTCCAGGCGCGGTCCATCGTCTTCCTCCGGCACACAAAGAGAGACGGAGCGGTCTCCGTCTCCTGCAGATTCATCGATCAGGTCCGTCAGTCTCTCCGGTTCCGGCATTCTTTCCCTCCACGAAAAACAGCCAGATCATAATCAGGCCGCATCCGACACATACGCTGATATCGGCGACATTAAAGACCGGGAACACCCTGAAATCCAGCATGTCGGTCACAAAGCCGAGCACCGTCCGATCGATCAGGTTCCCGAGTCCGCCGGCCAGCACGAGGCCCAGCGCTATGGTGATCAGCCGCTCCCGGCGGCGCATGAACTGCACCATCAGGATCGCGCAGACGATCATCGCGACGACCGGAAACGCGATCGTCAGCAGCGGCATGTTCTGAAACAGGCTAAACGCCGCTCCCCGGTTCTGAACATAGGTGATATGGAAAACATCCTGTATCACGGGGAGCGAACCGCCTACCTCAAAATTCATACGGATGATCAGTTTGGTGATCTGATCCAGCACGATGATTGCCGCGATCAGCAGAAATACACCCATTGAAGATCACTTGAGGATGATCGTCTCATCCAGTTCGGACTTGTCTTCCGCCATCTTGCGGAGGCTGTCGGACAGATCCGCAACGGAAGCCTTCGACGGATCCGAAACGCTGTCTTCATACTTCGCAACCAGCTGATCTTCCGCGTCATCGCGCACGACGAGTGTATCCGTGCTTGCCGGCTGAGCAAGGCCGAATTCTCTGTCGAGCTCCGGCAGGTCACTTCTGTCCATCTCTTTGTTGAGCGCGTATTCATCCGCGTCCAGATCTTCGAGCCCCGCTTCGAGCAGGCGGCGATAGTTCTTCCGGAGGCGCTCGACCTTGCCTCTGAGGACGATGTGCTCATCGTTGATCTTGCGGACCGTCGCTTTCGCGTCGAGGATCATGGTCTCCGCCTCGAGCTCCGCGTCGCGGATCATGAGCTCTGCTCTTCTCTCAGCGCTGGCGGAGATGTCGGCCATGAGTCTCTTGGCCGTCTCGAGCGTCTCGAGCATGGCCGTGTCGGACTTCTGCGCCTCTTCGAGCTGCTTTTCGAGGAACTTGATCTTGTTCGCCATCTTGCGGTTATCGTTGAGGACTTTCTCGTAATCGACGATGATCAGATCCAGAAACTCGTCAACCTCTCTGGAATTGTAGCCTCTCTTATCTCTGGTAAATTCCTTCTTGTCAATATCGATTGGCATGATCATAACTGAAGTACCACCTTTCCTGTATTAAAATATAACTCTTATCAACATGATCAGTAATGAAGCAATGAATCGGATCGCAAAGAAAGCGACCAGTACGGAGAAATCCAGCATGCCCGTATTGAACCCGGACAGCAGCGTCCTCGACGAGCCGGAGTTCAAGGGCAAGTTCCGCGCTGTCGTATTTGCTAT
>CAYLSR010000442.1:0-1708 GCA_964385855.1 uncultured Mogibacterium sp. | reverse complement strand
TCATCGTCAGATAGTAGATGACCGGCGCGACAAAGAGCACGCTGTCGAAGCGGTCCATGATGCCGCCGTGCCCCGGGATCAGATGGCCGTAATCTTTGATCCCCATGCGGCGTTTGAATGCGGATGCGGTCAGATCGCCGGCTTCCGCAGCCGCCGCGCCGATCAGGCCCAGCACGATGCAGAGCGTCAGCTGCTCCTTGTAAAAGAGCACGCCGAACAGCCCGGCCAGCAGCGCGCCGCCGACGACTCCGCCAATCCCGCCTTCAACGGTCTTCTTCGGGCTGAGGTTCGGCGCCATCTTGTGCTTCCCGATCAGATAACCGGTGAAGTACGCGAAGATGTCGGATCCGAACGCGGCCAGTACGATGATCCAGGTCATCAGACGGTATTCCGTCTGATCGAGCAGGACGATGTGCGCGGCAAAGAACGGGATGTACACCAGCCCGCACACGGTCGCCATCGCGTCATACGGACCGCGGACCGTGATCTTCCATCCGTAACTGAACCCTGCCGCGACGGACAGGAACATCCACAGCATCAGAAGCGGAAAGGCCGATTCAACCGGCGTCCCGCGCCAGACCATGACACCGAGGACCCCGAACAGCGCGGCCGTCAGCACATAGCCGATCGCATTGGACGGTTCGATGTCCATATTGCGGAAACCGTTGTAAAACTCTGAGAGTCCTACAAGCGCGATGAGCGTGGCCGCGGCCCAAAGCCAGATGCCGCCGAAGTAGATCACCAGCAGGAGCGGGACCATGATGATCCCGGAAATCACTCTTGTCTTCATAGCAGTCTTTCTCTGAATAACAGTTCATCGGAAATCAAAGCGCACGAGTTTTCTCACCCGTTCAACCTTTGAGGTCTTCTTCCCTGCGGCCGCCGAAGCGCCGCTCCCGGTGCATGTAGCGATCGATCATCCCGGACAGCTCCTCCCCGGTGAAGTCCGGCCAGAGCGTATCGGTGAACATCAGCTCGCTGTACGCGGACTGCCAGAGCAGGAAGTTCGAGGTACGCTCCTCCCCGCTCGTTCGGATGATGAGGTCCGGATCCGGGATATCATGATACTGACGCCCCGTGTACAGGTACGCGCTGATGTCGTCCTCCGTGATCTCCGGGAACCCGCCTTCCGCCGCTCCCGCCGCGATGCGCTCACGAAACAGTTCGTTGACCGCCTTCGTGATCTCCGCGCGCCCGCCGTAGTTGAGGGCGATGTTGAAGTTCAGTCCGGTGTTGCCCGCGGTCGAAGCGAGCAGCTTGTCGATCGAAGCGACGGAATCCGCCGGCAGCATGTCGTACTCGCCCAGGATGTTGATGTGCACGTTGTTTTCGTTGAGTTCTTTAAGTTCGCTATTGACGTACCGGACGATCAGCTTGAAGATGCCCGAGACCTCCTCGACGCTGCGCTTCCAGTTCTCGGTGGAAAACGCGTACACGGTGAGGTGCCGCACCCCCAGATTGGACGCCGCGATCACGATCTTTTTCATCGCTTCCATCCCGGCGTTGTGCCCCATCAGGCGCGGGACGCCGTGCTGCTTCGCCCAGCGACCGTTTCCGTCCATGATGATCCCGATGTGGACCGGGAATTTCTTTTCCGATGCCATATGATCACACTTTCCTGTTAATCGATAAGGGGGAGTTTCCTCCCCCAGGTCTTATACTTCCATCAGCTCTGCGTTCTTCTTTTCGAGGATCGTGTCGAGGTCCT
>CAYLSR010000441.1:0-1719 GCA_964385855.1 uncultured Mogibacterium sp. | reverse complement strand
GCCTTCAGAAGGTCGATCCAGCCGGTCGGGAAGAGCTTCCCGCCGCACTTGCGCATCGCGTCCGCCATCGAAGGCGCCCCGACGCCAAACCCCATCAGCTCATCCTCATCGTCCACGACCAGGCAGCACAGATCCGGCGAGATCAGCGGGATGAACTTGTCCGCGTACCGCTCGATCTGCGTCTCGTCGAGCTCCACTACGCCGTACAGGTCGGCGTACGCGATGTTGACGAGCTCAAAGGCCTTGCGGATATACGGTTTGTACTCCGAACGCCTGCGGACCTCCACCTTGTGGTAGCCGGTCTTGCGGAGCACCGCTTCCGAGATGCGCTTGAGCCGCTGATAATGCGGGTCGTTTTCGTCCGAGATCGGCAGGAGGTGTTCGATCCAGTCAACGTCCTTCGCGTAGCCCAGCGCCTCCAGGTGCGTGTTGTAGTACGGATGATTGTAGTAGGTGATGAACATGCTGCGGCGGTCAAAGCCCTCCACGAGCATCCCCTCGCGGTCCAGGTCCGAAAAGCCGAGCGGTCCGTGCACCTCGTCACAGCCCTTTTCTCTCGCCCACGCCTCGACCGTCCCGAAGAGCGCGGCAGACACCGCAGGGTCATCGATAAAGTCCACCTGCGAGAACCGCATCCTGCGCGTCCCCCACTTTTCGTTCGCGCGATGGCTCAGGATCGCGCCGATCCGGCCCACCGGCTTCCCGTCCCGGTACGCCAGGAACGCCCGTGCCTCGCAGTAGGAGAACGCCGGGTTCTTCGCCGGGTCCCAGTCCGCCAGATCATCCCCGTAGAATGACGGGACGTAATACGGATTATCCTTATAGAATTGATTCGGAAAATCGACAAACAACCGGCGTTCCTTTTTTGTCCTGACTTCTCTGATCTCGATCGTCCCTTTTTCCAAAACTCTTCTCCCCCTTTTTTTCAGTATACCACACTTTGTGCCCCCTGCGGACGGATCCTCAAGAATTATCTGAACTTAACGTTCCACATGCTTTTCATTTGCATTTTTTTGCCGTATAATATAGGTACTATGAAGATGATCGAATTACTCGAAAAAGACAGGGACCGTCTTTTGACAGAGCTCGCCTCTGCCCACTCGGCCGAAAAGGCCGTCAAGGTCCTGGAAAACGAGCTGGACCGGCTGCTGATGCGCTACAACGAGCAGTGCGGCAACGAACGGGAACGCGACAGCGCGGCCTACATGATGCAGGCCGTCCGGTTTTCGCTGCCGCTGATCGACTCCGTCGGAGAGACCAAGGTCTGGGAGCGAGGCGCCGAAAAGAGCGCCTCCGGCAAGGTCAGCGTCCCGGCGATCCTCCTCCTCATCGCGGGGGTCGCGCTCTGCGCCTTCGGGCTGATCCCGCTCCTGCTCACCTACGCGAACACCGCGTCCGGATCCGACCAGATCACGCGGATCGCCGCCGTCGCTGGCGGCGCCGTCGCGCTGTTCTTCGCCGGATTCCTGATCGGCAAACCGCGGTCCCGGAAGTCCGGCGACCGGCAGGTCGAGATCCGGGTGGATGCCGGCAAGATCTATCGAAGTCTCCGGACCGCGCTCCTGTCCGTCGACCAGAACCTCGAGGAGATCCGCGCGGCAGAGCGCTGGAGCAAGCGGGAGCAGGCCGGCAACATCGACGGCCGTCCGGCCGTAACGCCGGAGATCGACCTCTTTTCCGACCTTCTGGCGGCATCCTACAGCCAGGATCCGGAGTACG
>CAYLSR010000440.1:0-1729 GCA_964385855.1 uncultured Mogibacterium sp. | reverse complement strand
ACCTTGTACTTGTCTCTGTGTGAGAGTGCGAACAGTTCCCTTATATGCGGCTCTGTCTGGCTTTTTCCGTGGTCCAGCATCCACTGTCCGCAGTCCGGGAAAAGCATATAGGTGCCCTCCGGCTCTGCGAGCGTCACGCCGTCAAAATGCGCCCGGATGTAATCCACTGCATAGCGCACATTGCCGACAAGCACCCGGCGGAGCGCATCGACCCACTTAGCACCCTCGGGAGAATAGGCCCCCAGAAGGGCGTGCATGGAGAGGACGTTCATCTCGTTGTAATGGGTCAGGGAGGCCTCCTTGCGCACGCGCTCCCGCAGAGTCCTGTTGTAAATAATGTGATAGCTGCCCACAAGACCCGCCAGATTAAAGGTCTTGGAGGGCGCATAGAGAGCGACGGTATGATTTTTCGCATATTCGCTGACGCTCTGCAGGGCGATATGCACTTTTCCGGGCATCAGAAGATCCGACCAGATCTCATCGCTTATGACCGTCACTTCATATTTTTCAAAGATCTCGAAGGCCTGCGCGAGCTCCTCCCGGCTCCAGACCCGGCCGCATGGATTGTGGGGCGAACAGAAAACGACTACATGAATATGCTGGTCCCGGATCTTCCGCTCCATATCCTCATAATCCATGTGCCATACAGGAACTGCCCTTCCGTTCCTCCGCTCTTAGCATCCCCTGCCTGATAGAGGAGGGGGCTTTCCACGATATGATATCCGCTGCCCCGAAGCACATTTGTAAAGCCCACATAGGCGGGCGTGTGCAGCAGGATACTGTCGCCGCGCGAGCACAGTACGCGCAGAGCGCTGAGCAGGCCGCCCAGAACACCGTTCTCATAGCCGATACAGTCCGGCGTCAGTCCGCTCACCCCGTTTCTCTCCCGCTGCCAGCGTATGATCGCCTCGTAATAGGCATCCCTCGGCCGGAAATACCCGAACGCCGGATGCGCCGTGCGCTCCATGATCGCCTTTTGGACAGAAGGAGCCGTCGGGAAGTTCATATCCGCGACCCACATGGGGATCGCGTCGAAGCCATCTTCAGGCTATGCCGGCGCAAAGCCCCCCGGCGCCCCGATCTCATCTACTGCCAGGGCATCCTGCCCGTGTCTGTCAAGAATGCTCGTAAAATCATATTTCCGCACATCTTCCATGATAAATGCCTCGATAAAATAAGTGTCTCGATAAAAGCCTCGATAATATAAATGTCTCGATAAATGCCTCGTCTTCTTACTGCTGTGACAACAGATTGCACAGGTTTCAAGACTCGCTCGCGAGTCTTTGCGCACCGAAGGAACCGGCAGCCCTCATTTTATCTCTTCCGGGCATGACGGGCAAGGAGATTTTCGGAGGCCCTTATCCCTCCTTTTTCAAAAGGGGTCACTGTTCACGCCTTATCGAGGGCGGATGCAAAGCTTAGCATTGCTGTAACGTTGCGTGCGGCAGTCTCCACTCGAAACATCCCGCAAAATGTGCTAAAGTGTAGCCTGCCACTCATATTTGTGATGTTGCGGTCAACAGTCCCCTGCGGCATGGACGGACCTGACCCGGTAAACCATTGATCCCGACATCCTCTGATACCGATATCATCTTTCCAAGGAGCTGCACTATGTCTGAATTGTCTACAGCTGTACGGTCCCGCACGCTGGCCGGGGCCCTGATGGTGCTCGCCCGCCCGGCGCGGCCGGCGATCTGCTTGATCTCGGCGTCGGTGAGGGGGCGGGTGA
>CAYLSR010000439.1:0-1731 GCA_964385855.1 uncultured Mogibacterium sp. | reverse complement strand
CCGGCACACCGTAAACTTCGCATTCCGGAGTTGCATAGATACCGCCGCAGAAGAAGTGGCTGGCTACCGCTACCTCGATCGCGTGACCCTGTTTCATCCGTTCGATCAGGCTCTTGTAATTGAAACCCATGAACTCCCAGTCCTCACTGAGGATCGGCTCATTCTTGGCTTTTGGCAAATTATCAATAACCTCGATCGGGAGATGATTAATCTGATAGTAAACGCCGCCATTTATGGAGCCGTTCCCTTCGAAGACTTCATTCATGATGCCTCTGGAAAGCAGATCTCTGGTAACATGCTCTTTATGAACCGGGTCAATCTTCTCTTCGAAGAATCTGTGCCCATACTTGTTGAGCATCTTAATGTCCATACCGCCGCTGTCCGGTCCGATGCAATACGGGAAGGAACTTCCTGCCATTGCCGGCGGATCCATCAATGTGCAGCCCATGAACTGGACCATTTCCATATCGACCATGGATGCTCCGGCTCTCATCGCCATCGCATGCCCGTCACCTGTCAGCTCATCCGGCGCGGTTGAGAACGGATAGAGCTGCATGCCGCCGCCGGTCGCGATAATGACTGCTTTGCCTGCAACAGTGACAAATTCACCGGTAGACAGATCCAGTCCCGCAACTCCTACGACCTGACCATCCTTCTTGATAAGGTCTGTGGCATAGAAATGTTCATATACCGGGATATTCATGTCATGGACTTTCTTAGCCATGGCACGCATGATCTCAACGCCCTGAGTCATGACACCCCGGCCATAGGTATGACCCGCCGGGAAGCACGGTTTTCTTGTAACTTTCATACCCCAGTTATCGATCATATCTTTGAGGATATCCGGGATCATTTCAACGTGATATTCAACCATCTTCTGGTTATTAAGATACCTTCCTTCGACAACAGTGTCTGTGAAGAATTGCTCTTTGGTATCACGCTCATCTCCATCAAGGCCAAGAAGATGCTTGATGCTATAGGAATCGCAGTTAATGTCCGCTCCTGCAGTACAGGTAGCTCCGGACTTTCCGATCCTGCCTTTTGTAAGGATCATCGGATTTAATCCCAGCTTTTTAGCTTCTACAGCGGCCATTGCTCCTGCGCCTTCACTTCCAATTATCAAAACGTCTGCCTTCAGCATATTCACAAATACCTCCTTTCAATTTGGCTATCTGCGTGTCGAAACTGACTGAACAATCAACTCTATTCATCTCCAGACCGTACGGTGTCAACATATCCATCCGGCAGTGGCTTGTTGCCGATACCGAGGAAACTCAGAATAACCTGTGCGAGAGGGATCAGCCAGAGGAAAATCGCAAACGGCACCCATTCGCCAAGAGCAACACCGAAAAACGCACCGTTAATGATTGCGACATGCGACCAAGGCACTACGTTGTATACCCATTGCGCCGGTCCAAGCGATACAGATGCAACCCTGTCTGGATCCTGTCCGGCCTCGATAAACGGCTTGCGCGCTGTCTGCGAACAGATGATCATCGGCGGGAACACATCCGTTGTCGCTGCACCAAGTACAAGGGAATACAGCGCTGTTGTAAGAGTGAGAAGGCCAGGATTTTCAGTCTTCTTAAACATGATCTTCTGAATATTATCGAATACACCAATCTGACCCATGACGGCGATGCAGACGAGAGCAAAAGTCAGGAATACCATCGAACTTGTCATCCCTGCGATACCGCCTCTGTTCAAGAGGGACGTAATCTGTGCGCTCAG
>CAYLSR010000438.1:0-1733 GCA_964385855.1 uncultured Mogibacterium sp. | reverse complement strand
ACCCTACAATTCCACTGGTTTTGCTCATGGTTTTAAACATCCATCCCCGACATCATAATAAGCAGTACACCTATGCCTCCGCAAACAGCCATCCCGACTTTTGAAAAAGATGGTTTCCGGATTTTAAATGGTGTAAGGAATGCCACAGACATAGCCATAAGCACAACAGGATAGATCTTTGCACCTGACCATCCGAAGTGCTCACTTGTCCATACTGCAGCAGGAATGAATACCGCGGCAAGAGTTACCGGAAGGCCGAGATAATATCGCCTTCTGCTGTCCTCATTGTCCTGACGCTCTTCCTCGTCTACGTTGAACCATGCAAGTCTTATAAGAGCGCAGAGAACATACATAGAAGCCAAGCAATAACTTAGCGCACTGCTTCCACACGATGAAACAACTATAACAGCCGGAAGTACGCCAAAGCAGATGAGATCGCTGAGTGAATCTATCTGGATCCCAAATCTTTTTTCTTGTGCTGTCATATCCATGGTTGATGCGATTTTTCCGTCGAACATATCACATACACCGGAAACGATCAGACAAATCAATGCTGAATCTATATTCCCCTGCATGGCAATAGTTGTGCCCGCAAATCCGCTGAGCATACCGATGTATGTAAGTACTACCGTATAGTTGTAAACTCCGAGCATTTTGTATCCTCCCTGATCAATACAGCAGATATGCAAAGAAAATACTGTAAAACAATATGCACCATGGCTTAGCCAGAACGATGATCCAAGTGAACTTTCTACTGTCCATTTCTATCAGCCCTGAAAAATAGCAAAAGAAATCGTCGGGCGCCAAAGGCAGTAATATTGCCAGAAACAGGATCACAGTATAGTTCTTTCTCCCATTCACCCATTGAACCAGTTTGTCGTATTTTTCCATCGGCACCATCTGTTTTACAAGTCTGACTCCGTACATTTTGGCAAGCCAATACGCAGCGAGTGAGCCGGCGCTAATGCCGATATAGTTGATCCAGAATCCACCGACTGATCCAAACAGCATTGCTCCAACGATGCACCCAAGAAATCCCGGAAGCACAGGCAGCACGACCTGAAGTGCCTGTATAAGTAACAATATCAGCGGTCCCATTGCACCGAACCCATTAAGGTAATCCCTGAGAGACTCTACCGACTTGAAATGCCCGCCTGCCCAACCACTGAATACAAATGCAGCAGCCAGCAAAAGCAGAAATATAAGCAGTCCGGTTACCGTATTCTTTATTCTGACCTCTTTATCGACAGCCAAGTTGACTTTCCTCCTCGTATTATCATTAAATATTTTAACCAAGCATTCTTAAGATTTACGACAGAAGAATCTTAAGAATTCTTATCAAAAAACAGGGATCGCTCCCTGTGATTTATGCATTGATGATATGAAGGTTTCCGGCAGTAACTATTTGCAGTGAAACATGAGTATGACTTCAAACGCATCTTCGGTCTGCTCGGCGCTGCACATGCCTCCCATGTATTTCATCATCGATTTAATGCTCTCAAGCCCGATACCATGGCTGTCCGGATTACTGCCGTTTTCCGCTACAGCGTTGATGATCGATACTCCACAATAGTCTTCATCATATATGGTTCCTATGAATACAGGCGCGGACCGGTCTGCATATTTGATGATATTCGAAACTATGTTTCCGGAAATCCGGCCGATCAGATCCTTACGGATCTTTATCTTCACAGGCTTCCAGTCAAGATCTGCGCTTACACCGAAGCCGTTCG
>CAYLSR010000437.1:0-1733 GCA_964385855.1 uncultured Mogibacterium sp. | reverse complement strand
GAACTGGCTTGAACTGTTCGTGCTCCTTGCGGCGATCTGGTTCATCCTGTCCGAGATCTTTGAACGGAAGTTCATGCTCTACGGCTTCGGTTCCGCGCTGGTGATTTCCCTGTTTTGTCTGGACCTGTTCCGGACAGGGGGGCTGAAGACGGACAGGAACTACTTCATCATCCATGTCAACATCTTTCGGTTCCTCGCGTATCTGCTCTGGCTCATCAAGGAAATCATCAAGAGCTCCCTGTCCGTGACCAAAAAGGATCCTGAAGGGCAACCGCTCCCTCAATCCGCAGATCGTCTGGTTCAAGGCGGATTACGACAACCCCGCGGCGAGGGCGCTTCTGGCAAACTCCATCACGCTGACGCCGGGGACCATCACGGTGGACATCTACCAGGACGGCGTCTATTCCGTGCATGCGCTGGCGGATGAGTACGCGGAGGGGCTGCTGGACGGCACCATGCAGCGGAAGGTCGCCTGGGTATTTAATGAAGAGATCGATTACAAGCAGATCATCGTCGAAGAAGAAGAGGCTTCGGAAACGATCCTCCGGCTCATCCCGAAGGTCTATAAAGGGAATGTCAGGCGCAGATAATACACAGATCCATACAGAGGTATCCATATGACCGGATTTTTTACAGGCATTCTGATCGGACTGACCTGCATCGTCATCGCGATGCTGATCTTTCTGTTCCGCGGACACACGGTCAACGACAAACTGAACGCGGTCTTCGTCATGAATACCAATATCGTCTTTCTGATCATGATCGTCGGATTTATCGACGGGCGGATGGATATGTACATCGACATCGCGCTGTCCTATTCGATCCTCGGTTTCGTGACGACCGTGATCCTGGCGAAGTTCATCGGAGGGAGGAGATCATGAGCGCACTCGAAATCATCGCAGTCGTCCTGATCGCGGCCGGCTGGATCTTCCTTGCGATCGGCGCCTGCGGCGTCATCCGCTTCCCGGATTTTTATACGCGCCTGCACGCGGCGGGCGTCGGGGATTCGTTCGGCGCGATGCTGATGACGGTCGGCATGGTCCTGCTCACGGGCCTGCACCTGCTGTCGGTCAAGATCCTGCTGATCGACCTGTTCATCCTGCTCACCAATCCGCTCGGGACGAACCTCATCATCATCGGCGCGATCCGCGCGAACAATTATCAGGGATACAACAATAAAAAGATCGCGATCCGCTCGGAAAAACCGATGGAGATCGTGGTGGACCCGTCCGGAGGAGCCGCGCTGCCGGCGGAATCCGCGGATCCTGAAGAAGAACAGGGAGGTGAAGAAGATGCCGGGAATGATCATTGAGACGGTCCTGCTGCTGGCGCTGATCTCGATCACGCTTGTCGTGATCTTTGACAAGGACCTCCTGGCGGTCGTCGTCACGTACTGTGCCTTCAGCTTTATCACCATGTTCCTCTACATCATCATGGGGGCGCCGGACGTCGCCTTCACGGAGGCGGTCATCGGCGTGGTTTCCACGATCTATTTCGTTATCACTCTGCGAACGATCGACAGGCGGTGTAAATGATGCGTAAGGTCTTACCAATCGTGTGCATCGCCATCATCCTGGCGGTGCCGTTTCTGAAGTTGGACATCCTGCCGGTGATCGGCGATCCCGATGCGCCGGCCCACACCCACACTTCGGATTACTACATCGAAAACGCGACGACAGAGACCAACGCGCCGAACATGGTCACCGCGGTCATCGTCGACTACAGAGCGTATG
>CAYLSR010000436.1:0-1776 GCA_964385855.1 uncultured Mogibacterium sp. | reverse complement strand
CGTACACGCGGGGCCGGGAGAAGAGCCGCTCCCTTCAGGACGTTCGGCAGGAGGTGCTCGGCCTGGTGCAGGACGGCGTCCGCGAGGTTATGCTCCTCGGGCAGAACGTCAATTCGTTCCGGGACGCGGAGGGAAACGACTTCGCCGCGCTCATCCGGTCGCTCGATGAGATCCCGGGACTGGACCGCATCCGGTTCATGACGTCGCATCCGAAGGATCTGTCGGACGACCTGATCCGCTGCTTCGCGGAGTGCGAAAGCCTCTGTCACAACATCCACCTGCCGGTCCAGGCCGGCAGCGATACGGTCCTCCGCAGGATGAACCGCCACTACGACCGCGCCAGATACCTCGGTCTGGTCCGAAAGCTGCGGGAGGCCTGCCCGGACATCTCGATCTCGACGGACATCATCGTCGGGTTCCCGGGAGAAACCGAGGAAGACTTCGAGGAGACGCTGAGCCTCGTGAACGAGGTGCAGTACGATTCGGCCTTCACCTTCCTGTATTCTCCGCGGAAGGGGACGCCGGCGGCCGGCTTTAAGGATCAGATCCCGGAGGCGGTCAAGCACGAGCGCTTCAATCGTCTGGTCGAGGCGATCAATGACTCCTCGGTCCGGAAGAACAAAGCCTACGAAGGGCGCGTCGTGGAGGTGCTCGTCGACGGCAGGAGCCGCAAGGACGCGGACCGCTACGAAGGCCGGACGGATTCGTTCAAGCTGGTGAATTTCAGTTCGCCGGCGGACGTGACCGGCGAACTGGTCCGCGTGAGGATCACGGCGGCCAGGACCTTCAGTCTGGAAGGAGAGATTGTATGAAAAGGTTTTTTCAGTCGGGCAACGGGATCCTGCTGATCCTGCTGCTCGCGATGAGCTTCATGAACCGGGGCCTGCAGGATCCCAAGACGTACTTCCTCAACATGCTGATCTCGCTGCCTGGGATCATCATCGGATTGTCGTTCCACGAATTCGGCCACGCATTTGTCTCCACGAAGCTGGGCGATCCGACGCCGCGGATGCAGGGGAGGGTCACACTAGATCCCCGGGCGCACATCGACCCGTTCGGGTTCCTCGCGCTGGTGTTCTGCGGGTTCGGCTGGGGTGTCCCGGTACAGATCGATCCGCGGTACTACAAGCACCCGCGAAGGGATGAACTGCTCGTCTCGCTGGCCGGCGTCACGATGAATCTGATCCTGGCGGTGGCGTTCTCGTTTCTCGCGCACCTGATGGTCGTGACGATGCCTTCGAAGCTGGCCGAAGGGACGCTCACCGGAACGCTGTTCGACATCGTGATCCAGGTCGTCATTATCAATATCATCCTCATGATCTTCAATCTGATCCCGGTCCCGCCGCTGGACGGCTTTGGGGTGATCACCCAGCTGTTCAATTTGAGAAGTACCAGCTGGTACTACAAAGTCTATCAGAACGGCTACATGATCCTGATGCTTCTGCTGCTGCTCGGCGTGGTGGACAACATCCTGAGTCCGGGCGTGAACGCGGTGTTTCAGCTGCTGGTCGATCATATCATCCTATAAAGCGTCTTCACACAATCTTCACATAAACTGTTAGCACTCTACACAAGTGAGTGCTAATTTTATATTGTGAAGAAGCATACTATCGAAAGGCAGGTGGCAACATGAAATTCGATCAATATACACAGAAAATGCAGAGCGCCGTCATGGACGCGCAGAACATGGCGATGACCTACGGGCATCAGCAGCTGGAGCCGGAACACCTTCACTACGCGATCGTTTCGGACCGCGACGGGCTGATTCCGAAGCTG
>CAYLSR010000435.1:0-1789 GCA_964385855.1 uncultured Mogibacterium sp. | reverse complement strand
CAGCGGTACCAGCACCGGGCACAGCAGCGTGATCGCCGCGACGTTGTCCAGCAGCGCGCCGGCAATGAAGAGGATCAGGTTGCACAGCAGGAGGACGACGGCCGGGCTGTCCGTGACGCCGTGGATCATGGCGACCAGCTTGTTCGGGATCTGCTGCGTGGTGAGCATCCATCCGAAGACGGAAGCCGCGCCGATCAGGAACAGGATCATCGAAGTGTTGACGCCGACGTTGATGCAGGCATCCCAGATCTTCTTGAGGGTCAGCTGCTTGTAGACGAAGTAGCCGATGATGATACCGTACAGGACGGAGACGCCGGCCGCTTCAGTCGCGGTGAACTTGCCGGAGTAGATACCGCCGAGGATGATGACCGGAGACATCAGCGCCAGGAAGCTGTAGATGTAGATGCGGGTCTTGCTCATGCCTTCCGCGCCGGCGAGGACCGCTTCGGACTGGCCGTAGCCTCTCTTCTTCGCGGTGAAGTACTCGACGATCATCAGGGACAGGCCCATGACGATTCCCGGGATGATACCGGAGGTGAACATCTCGAGGACGGAGACGTCCGCGACGATCGCGTACATCAGCATGGTGCCGGACGGCGGGATGATCAGGCCGAGCAGGCCGGAGGATCCGATGACCGCAGCGGTGTAGGATCTGTCATATCCGGCGTCTTCCATCGGCTTGCAGACGATGCCGCCGATCGCAGCCGCAGTCGCGGTCGCGGAACCGGAGATCGCGCCGAAGAACATGCAGGCCAGCGTGGTGACCATGGAGAGGCCGCCTTTGAAGCGTCCTACCAGCTTGTTGGCCAGGTAGATCAGCTTGTCGGAGATGCCGCCCTGCGTCATGATGTCGCCTGCGAGGGTGAACATCGGGATCGCGAGGAGCGAGAACTTGTTGACGCCGCCCATGAGTTTCTGAACGACGATGAGTGCGTTGACGCCGCCCTTGATGATGGTCAGCAGTGAAGCGGTACCGAGCGCGATACCGATCGGAACTGCACCCAGCAGCATGATCGCTGCACTGATCAGCAGATATGCAGTCATGCGATTTCCTCCTTTCCTGCCTTACCGGTGATCTCCGCGATGCGATCCAGGATCAGCATGACGAAGTTGCAGATCATGACGATGCAGCCGAAGGCGACGACCATATAGTAGTACCCGAAGGCGACCAGGCTGCCGCCCATGACGGTGTGGATGTTCTCCTGACCCATCTGGATCGCCTGCTGCGTGATGACGACCAGGAAGATGATCGAGACCAGGTCCGCAACGCAGAGGATGATCTTGGTGACCTTTTCCGGGAAGAGGTCGACGAAGAACTCAAGACGGATCTGCTTGCCCTTCGCAGTCGCCGCACCCGCACCCAGGAAGACGGAGCAGACCAGCAGGAAGGTGATCAGGTCCTGAGACCACGGGATCGGCATGAACGCTACGAACCGGGAGATGATCTGCAGCATCAGGACGATGAACATGACGACCATGACGATCCCGAGGAGCAGATTGCAGACTTTGTTTAATGCGCCGACGACGACATCAACTTTTTCGCGAATCATACAAACCTCCTTTTGCACTTACGCGTAGAACAGCGGCTTCGGGCCTTTACGCAGACCGCGGGTCCGGCCGCCGGTGATAACTTCTGACTGAGAGAAAACGCATCCGGGTGTCAGAAACGATTGCGGCTTCTCTCAACCAGAGGTTTTCTGAGTGCCCGCCGGCGCCTTTTGCGGCACCGGCGGGTCTTTCAGGTTTGCTTTTTTTACTGACAGTTCCTAAGACGGATTTCTCTTAGAGA
>CAYLSR010000434.1:0-1797 GCA_964385855.1 uncultured Mogibacterium sp. | reverse complement strand
CAGGAGCATGCCGCCCAGGTCGCAGATCGCGCCGGAGAGGAGCATCGTGCGGAGCACGACCCGTCCGACCTTGATGCCGACGTACCGCGCGGTGCTTTCGCTCTGCCCGACGACCGCGATCTCGTAGCCGTGCTTGGTCGTCTTGAGGTAGATGAACATCAGGACGGTCACAATCGCGACGACGATGATGTTCAGGAGGTACTTCTGCGTACCGATCATCGGCAGCCAGCCGGCGTGCGTCGACTGGTTGATGATGCCGATCTTGCCGGCGCCCTTCGGCACTTCCCAGACGATGATGTAGTACGCGCAGAGCTGGATCGCCACGTAGTTCATCATCAGGGTGAAGAGCGTTTCGTTTGTATTGTACCGGACTTTGAAGATCGCCGGGATGAGCCCCCAGACCGCGCCAGCAGCGACGCTGGCCACGAACATGATCAGGATCAGGAGTGCATTCGGCAGTTTGCCGCCCAGCAGGATCATGCAGGCCGTACAGGCAAGCCCGCCGATGAGCATCTGCCCTTCCGCGCCGATGTTCCAGAACTGCATCTTGAACGCAGGCGTCACGGCGAGAGATGCGATGAGCAGCATCGCGATGTTCTGGCAGAGTACCCACATCCGCCGCGAGGAGCCGAAGGACCCCTCAAAGATCGTCTTATAGACACCGATTGGATCAAGCCCGGTCAGGATCATCGTAAGCAGTCCGCAGAAGATCATCGCGAGCAAGATCGCCGCCGCGCGGACCAGCCAGCGCTTCTGCCAAGGCATCGCGCTGCGCTTGGAGATGTGGAACAGCGGATTGTGATTATTGATCCTGTTCATTCGCCTGTCCTCCTCCCAGTTCCGTCATCATGCGGCCGACTTCGCGCTTGGTGGTCGTCCGGGCGTCCACGATCCCGCTGACCCTGCCGCCGCAGAGCACCAGGATCCGGTCCGCCAGCTCCAGCAGGACATCCAGGTCCTCCGCGACATAGATCACGGCGACCCCCTGCTTCTTCTGTTGATTGATCAAGTCATAGATCGTATATGAAGAGTTGATGTCCAGTCCGCGGACGACATACGCCGTCAGCAGGACCGTCGGCGACGAAGCGATCTCCCGGCCGACCAGGACCTTCTGTACGTTGCCGCCGGACAGCCGCCGGACCGGCGTGCTGATGCTCGGCGTGTTGACGTCGAGTTCCTCGACCACGTTCCGGGCGAGTTCCTTCGGACTCTTCTGGTCGACGAAGATCGACCTGCCCTTCTGGAACGACCGGAGGAGCATGTTGTCCGTCAGGTCGAAGTTGGAGACCAGGCCCATGCCGAGCCGGTCTTCCGGTACGAAGGACAACGAAACGCCCAGATCCGCAATCTCCATCGGGTCCTTGCCGAGCAGAGATTCCCGCCCGCCGTCATCCCGGATGTAATCGATCGAGCCCGATTCGACGGACTGCAGGCCGGCGATCGCCTCCAGGAGTTCCTTCTGGCCGCAGCCGGAGATGCCCGCGATGCCGAGGATCTCCCCGGTGTTGGCCGTAAAGGAGACGTCCTGCAGCTTGAGGACGCGGTCCTGCGAGCGGACGGTCAGATGGCTGACCTCGATCCTCGGCTTCGGGTCCACCGGATCCGGCCGGTCGATGTTGAGCGTGATCTGGCGGCCGACCATCATGTTGGTCATCTCCTCCGCGTTGGTCTCGCTCGTGATCATGTCGCCGATGTACTGCCCGTGACGGAGAACGACCACGCGGTCCGACAGCTCCTCCACCTCGTGCAGCTTGTGCGTGATGATCACGACCGCCTTGCCCTCGTCGCGCATGCTCC
>CAYLSR010000433.1:0-1802 GCA_964385855.1 uncultured Mogibacterium sp. | reverse complement strand
AGCTTCTCGGCCATCTCGTCAATGGTGATGCGGGCGACGCCTTGCTCGCCCACGAGCAGCACCTCGTCGCCCACCTGCGGCTCGACGCGCTGGCGCATGCTGCGGTTGCGCAAATCGTATTCGAACATGCACTGGTCCATGCAGATGTTACCCACCTGCCGATAGTAGTTACCCTGGAAGATGACATCGGTATTGCCCGACAGCCCGCGGCGCAGCCCGTCGGCATACCCGATGGGGATGGTGCAGATCTTCACCTCGTCGGCCTCGTCGCGCTGAACGGCGTCGTCGTCAAGGAGACCCGGGACTACTTCAAGAGGCTGGATGCCGGCCTCGTCGACGAAGGGGAAGCCTTCAAGAAGAAATGATCCGATACGAATCCACCGGCTGCCGGCAAGCGGCAGCCGGTTTTGATTGCGCCCGTCCATTTTGCGCGGCGCACTTGAGATTTCACATCAAAAGGAATAGAATAGCAGCATGAAATTCTTCAGATCTTCCGGAAAAACCACCAATAACGCGATCGAAGACCGCCGCGTCTACATGACGACGACGCCGGTCCGGAAGCTGATCCCGAAGCTCGCGGTGCCGTCGATCATCAGCATGCTCGTCACGAGCCTGTACAACATCGTGGACACCTTCTTCGTCGGCCAGATCTCGACCCAGGCGACCGCCGCGGTCGGCGTGGTCCTGCCGCTGATGGCGATCTTTCAGGCCTTCGGGTTCTTCTGCGGGCACGGCTCCGGCAACTATATCTCGATGAAGCTCGGCAGCCGCGAGATCCGGGAGGCGGAGATCATGTCCGCGAACGGATTCTTTCTGGCGTTCGGCATCGGACTGTGCATCTCCGTTCTGGGGCTTTGCTTCGTGCGCCCGCTCGCGGGCATCCTCGGCGCAACGGATACCATCATCGAAGATACGATCCGCTACATGAGCATCATCCTGCTCGGCGCGCCGTTCACCACCTCGCAATTCGTCATCAACAACCAGCTGCGGTTTGAAGGGAGCGCATCCTACGCGATGGTCGGGATCGCCTCGGGCGCGGTCATCAACATCGTCCTCGATCCGATCCTGATCTTCGGCCTCGGGATGGGCGTCCGCGGGGCGGCCATCGCGACGGTGATCGGCCAGATCATCAGCTTTTCGGTCCTGCTGTACGGCACGTCGCTCGGCCCGAACATCCGCATCCGCTTCCGCAACCTGAAGCTGAACGCCCGGTACCTGACCCTGATCGCCCGCGGCGGGACGCCTTCCCTCGTGCGACAGGCGCTGAACAGCGTCTCCGTCATGATCATGAACCTCATCGCCGGCGCGATCGCCGGGGACGCGGCCATCGCCGCCATGTCGATCACCGGGCGCATCATGATGGTCTCGTTTTCCGCGCTGATCGGGTTCGGACACGGCTTCCAGCCGGTCTGCACCTTCAGCTACGGCGCCGGCCTGTATTCCCGCATGCGCGAGGCACGGAGCTTCTGCATCCGCTACGGGACGATCTTCATGACCGTCGCCGCGGCGCTGATGTTCGCGTTCGCGCCCCAGCTGATCCGCTTCTTCCGGAACGACCCGGAAGTCATCGCCATCGGCACCCGCGCGCTGCGCTACCTGGTCCTCGCCTTCCCACTCGGCGCCTACACCATGATGAACAGCATGCTCTGCCAGGCGATCAACATGAGCAAGCGGGCGACCTTCCTGTCGGCCGCCTATTCTTATTGTTATATGCCAGCATCATCGCCTCCGCATATCCCATGGTACCTGGCCGCCTCTCCTTTGCCGTCCGAATAATGGACTTAACAGACACCATGCCCACA
>CAYLSR010000432.1:0-1810 GCA_964385855.1 uncultured Mogibacterium sp. | reverse complement strand
AAAACTGACCTCCTCCAGTTGGTTTTTCAGGTCCAACTTTTGGGGGTCAGTTCACCCTTGTCATACTTGCCGGAACCGAATTCTAATTTGCGATACGGACAGGCTTGTTTCCTGATTATCTTTACGAATTGACAATGAATAGAACGGGCCGTATAATTTGAAAAATAACACAAATAATATGGCGAAAAAATATTGAAATTTGTAAAAATAAACAAATTCCGTGATCGCCATCCGCTAAACCGCTACTTTCGGAGCGTAGCAGCCAGGTCGTGTTTGTCGAAGTGATGATAGAGCAATTCGATGGTATCATCATATCGGCCTTCCTGCAGCGACCGGAGGATGTCCTCATGCTGGTGCAGGTTCTCCAGGACACCGTCGGATCGGTAGTCATAGGCGTAGACCGTACACATCTCGAGCAGGTTGAACTTGCTCTCGAACATACGGGTCAGCAATTCGTTATGAAAGACGTCGACGAATGCTTTGTCGAAATTGATCGAGTAGACGCAGTAATCATAGAAGGAGTCTTGCTGCATCTTGTCCTTCTGCAGCTCGAGCCGGTCCTCCAGCATCGGGATGAGTTCAGGAATCTTGCCCGCATGGATGCAGTCGATCAGACAGCCGCAGAGCAGCACCCGCATGGACTGGGTCAGGTCGTTAAAGACCTGCTCATCCAGCGTGATGACGCGGAAGCCGAAATTCGGTGTGTTTTTGACAAGACCGTTGGTCTCGAGCAGGGAAATCGCTTCCCGGATCGGACTGTTACTGATCCCGAATTCCCGGGACAGCTCGGCGACGCTGAGCCGGGCCCCGAAGGGCAGCTCCTGGCGGATGATCTTGTCGCGGATCAGGTCGTAGGCCTGGTCCCTCAGAGTGTCTATGCGTTTGATCATGAATCTCCAATCCCCCAAATGCATTCTGTAAAGATGTTATGTCTATTTGAATTATATAGAAAGTGCAGCGCTCTGTCAAAAAATAAATTAATAAGGAGCAACTATCTTCACTTGACATTATACAGGAAAGAAGATATGATGTAAATACAAAATCGTGCACGACGCACGACGCACGACGCATTAAGCGTTGTGCACCCAACAAGTCAATCTTTTTTTATCAATAGAAAGGAGTACGTTATGGGCAGAATGGGTGAGAAGAGCTTGTTTATTCCTCTGAAGGCGGAGGGGCTGACCTCGATGAGGATCCGCTACAACTTTAAGACGGATGAGGTCCGCTTTTGGGCAGCAAAGGAATGGGAGCCTGATTTCGACTTTACCACCTACAATCACGAGTGGTGGATCGACGGGATCTTCACCGAAGACGCAAAATTCCTCAACACGAAGGAAGTCTGGGCGCTGTATGAGAAGTACGGCCAGAAGGAGTACCTCGAGGACGTGATCCAGTTGCTGAGAGAAGGCAAGCACTTCGGTATCGACATCTACTACTATGAGAAGTACGACATCCGCTACATGATGAACGAGCACAGCAGAAAGCTCGGACTCCTCAATAAGAGCCACTCCATCATGGCCGGCGGCATCCGCAGACACTCCTATGACGAAGAGGAGTTCGATGTCATCATCGACGGCCTGAACCTCGGCAGAGGCATGAGCTTCAAGAACATCGCGGGCCACCTGCCGTTCGGCGGCTGCAAGGCGACCGTCACGATGGACGAACTGGATCTCGACAACATGGAGATCATGGGCTTCCTGGCGTTCGCGCTGGACAGCTGCAGAGATATGACCGGTCCGGACATGAACTTCCCGACCGAGATGTCCGACGTCATGATCGAGCAGGGCTACTCGATGCAGTACACCGGCGG
>CAYLSR010000431.1:0-1816 GCA_964385855.1 uncultured Mogibacterium sp. | reverse complement strand
AAAGAGTAAATGCATTACGACAGGTCTCCACACTGCCGCACCGTGAGCCGAACGGTTCTTCTCCTTTTTTTACATGCGAACCGGTCATTGCGTGGAGTGAGCCGGCACCATGGTATTGTAGATTAATGATATCACAAACGGCGGACGATCAACAGCCTTTTTTGTTTGCTTTTTATGGAAAATTTGGCGGATTTTAGAGCTGCTGAGCTTCGTGAGCTTTGAGGCGCCGCGCCGGTCCTTCCGCGGAATCAGGCGCTCCGGCTCCGGAATTGGCCCGGTCAGCGGCCTTGCCTCTCCGAGAACGACCCTTGACTCCAAGCTCGCAAGGGCTCGTTCTTGCGGATCGCCTGCGGCCGCTTCCCTGCAATTCCGGGTCGCCTCCGCAAATGATTCCTCGGAAGGACCGGCGCGGCGCCCTTCAAAAATCTCGAAATTCAGTGCTCCTAAAGTCCGTCTAATTCCCTAAGATCATCCAGTGCGGCCTCCTCGTCCTCCGTCGGGTCCACGAAAGCGTCGTTCTGCGGATCCACCTCCTCCAGGTGCGGAGCAAACAGCGGCAGCAGCAGCGTCGCGCCCAGCATGGCCTGGAGCCCGAACCCGCACAGGACCCAGATGAACGCGTAGAGCGGCAGATCCTTGAGGTCCGTGTAGGTGAGGATCAGCGGGAAGACGTCGAAGAACGCGATCACCACGAACTTCCACGGCTTCTTCACGAGGAAGTACAGCGCGTCCCGCAGCAGGTGCGGCAGGGTGTCCGCGAAGGCCGCCATCGTCGGGAGCAGGTAGAGGTACAGGAAGACGATCGCCGCCCCGATGGCGTAGATGGCGAAGCGCAGGCTGCCGATCGCGCCGCCCGCCTGCTCGCAGATCTGGAGGTCCACCGTCAGGAAGCCGATGAGCGCGATGAAGATGAGCCACGCGATCGTGCCCTGCTTGAAGTTGGACTTGAAGCCGGCCCAGAACTCCTTGAACGGGTTGACCACGCCGCCGTTCCGGAGCGTCCGGAACATGACGTGGTAGAGCGCGACGAGCCCCGCGCCGATGGTGAAGAACGGCAGGCTGAACACGATAAACATCAGGTTCGCCGCAATGATGATGCCCAGCTTGGTCATGAACCGGCCGAAGAAACTGTCGTTATCCAGAAATCCCTGTAAAAACGTGTTCATCCCTGCCCTCCTTTCTCTGTCTTAATCCACCCTGCGGAAATGCAGCTGCATCGCCGGATAGTCCCCGAAGACCCACGGGAACGTGTAGCCGGCGTTCATCAGCGCATCGCCGGTGAACTGCGTCTTGTTGAACTCCTCCGGATCGTACGGCTCCACCTTGGTCTGGAACCGCTCGGCTTCGTCCGTCATCTCGTAGACCGCTTCCGGGTCCAGGCCCTTGAGCCGAATGTTGATGAGCGTCTGGTTCGGCTGCGTGTCGGTCACCACGACGTTCAGGAGCGCCTCGCTGCCGTCCGCGGACGCGAACTGCCAGGCTTCATACCACTCTTCACCGATCTCGGAGAGCCGGTAATACAGGCCGTTCTGGATCAGATCGTAGTGCTTGCTGAAGAGGCGGATCTGATCTTTGATCTCCGCCTTGTCCTCTTCGCTCAGCTTGCCGAGGTCCAGCTCGTAGCCGAACGTGCCCGACATCGCGACGACCGCCCTCGTGTGGATCGGCGTGCTCCGACCGGTCTGATGGTTCGGCGATGCCGAGACGTGCGCGCCCATCGTGCTCACCGGGTATCCGAACGAGGTGCCGTACTGGATGTTGTCCTTCAAAAAGCTCCCTCGTGCCGTTGTAAACCTCGATCTCCCAGTTCATCCCC
>CAYLSR010000430.1:0-1818 GCA_964385855.1 uncultured Mogibacterium sp. | reverse complement strand
GGTGGAGGCAGCCTATAAACGCGTACTGATCAAGCTGTCCGGCGAGGCGCTCGCGGGCGAGGACAGATTCGGCGTGAATGCCGAAATGGCGACAAAGGTGGCGAAGCAGATCAAGGAGATCCACGATCTCGGCGTGCAGATCGCGATCGTCGTCGGAGGCGGGAACTTCTTCCGCGGAAGGACCGGCGGCAACATCGACCGCGCCACCGCGGACTATATGGGGATGCTCGCGACGGTCATGAACGCGCTGGCGCTGCAGGACACGCTGCTCTCTGTCGGCTGCGAGGCCAAGGTCCTGACCGCCATCGAGATCCGCGACATTGCGGAGGGATACTCGAGACGCAAGGCGCTGGAGTATCTGGATGAGCATAAGGTCGTGATCTTCGGCGGCGGCACCGGCAGTCCGTTCTTCACCACGGACACGACGGCTGCGCTTCGCGCGGCGGAGATCGGGGCAGAGGTCATCCTCCTCGCCAAGAATGTCGACGCGGTGTATTCCGCTGACCCGGATACGCATCCGGATGCGGTCAGGTATTCGGAGCTGACCTACATGGACATCGTCGAAAAGGAACTCAGAGTCATGGACCTCACCGCTGCGACTCTGTGCAAGGATAACAATATCAAGCTGTATGTTTTCGCCCTTGCCGGCGAGGGCAATCTGATGAAAGTCATCAAGGGTGAGAATATCGGAACGCTGATCCAGTAATGCAGCAGAATGGAGGAAACCATGGCCAGTAAGAAATCACTTGAAGAGAGAATCGAGAGCACCAAGCAGCATCTCAAAGAGAACCTCAACACCGTCCGTGCCGGCAGGGCAAATCCGGCGCTGCTGGACAAGGTGATGGTCGATTACTACGGGATGCCGACCAGCCTGAAGAGCCTTGCCAACATCATGGTGCCGGATCCGAGGACGCTCCTGATCCAGCCGTTCGATCCGAAGTCGATCAGCAACATCGAGCGGGCGATCAACGAATCCAACCTCGGGATCAACCCGTCCAACGACGGCAAGGCGATCCGCCTCGTGATCCCGCAGCTCACGGAGGAGAGAAGAAAGGAGCTCGTCAAGCAGATCAAGAAGATGGGCGAGGAGTCCAAGGTCGCGATCCGTAACCTCCGCAGAGAGGTCAACGAAGATCTCAAGAAGGCGCAGAAAGCCGGAGAGATCACAGAGGACGATATGAAATCGGATCTCGATGATACCCAGAAGAAGATCGATAAGGCGATCAAGGATATCGACAACATCATCGAGAAGAAGAACGAAGAATTGATGGAAGTATAACAGGCAGGGGAAACCCGCGCAGCAGGGAAGCACTGAGGGATCAGTGCTTCCTTCGTAAGGAGATAAAATGGCAAAGGAGAAGCAGTTTCCGGTTCACATCGGGATCATCATGGATGGGAACGGACGCTGGGCAAAGAAGCGCGGTGTACCGCGCCTGATGGGCCACAACGCCGGAATGGAGTCAATGAAGAAGATCGTCATCGCGGCATCGAATCTCGGTGTGCGGCATCTGACGGTCTACGCTTTCTCTACGGAAAACTGGAAACGCAGTGTAGAAGAAGTTTCCGGCATCTTCCGGCTGATCGTCCGCTACGTGCAGAGCGAGCTGCAGGAATTGAATGAGAACAACGTGCATATCAACATCCTTGGGGAATATGATATGCTGCCGGAAGACTCTGTCGCCTCGATCAACAAACTGGTTGCCTCGACAGCAGGCAATACCGGTCTGAATTTCAACATCGCGCTGAATTACGGCGGCAGGGCGGAAGTGACGAAAGCAGTAAATGAACTGCTCCGCGCGCGGCTGGAGAGCGGTAACC
>CAYLSR010000429.1:774-1824 GCA_964385855.1 uncultured Mogibacterium sp. | reverse complement strand
GAGCCGCCCGGTTCCACGACATAGGAAACCCCGCTGGCTTTCGCGCGCTCGATGTTGTCCTCAAACGGAAAGAACGCGTCGGACGCCACAGAGACGCCGCTGAGCTGATCGAGATACGCCCTCTTTTCCGCGAGCGTGAACGGCTCCGGCTTCGACTCGAAGAGTTCCGTCCAGTCGAAGTCGCCGGAGGCTTCCTTCGTTTCCTCCATCGCGATGTAGCGGTCGATGAAATTGTCTTTGTTCGGTCTCTTCGTCTCCAGCTTCCAAGGGAGATCCAGAACCTTGTCCGTCTGGCGCAGGAACCAGTTGTCCGCCTTGCTGCCGGCAAGCCTCGTGCAGTGAACGCGGGACTGCTGTCCGGCCCCAACGCCGATCGCCTGCCCGTCATACGCGAACGCGACGGAATTGGACTGCGTGTACTTGAGGGTGATGAGCGCGATGAGCAGGTCCTGCTTCGCCTCTTCCGGCAGCTCTTTATTCTGCGAAACGATGTTGTTCAGGCAGTCTGCGGTGATCTTCAGGTCGTTGTGGCCCTGCGTGAAGGTCACGCCGAAGACCTGCTTGGTCTCGATCGCAGCCGGCACGTAGTACGGATCGACCTTCAGGATGACGTAATTGCCCTTCTTTTTGCTCTTCAGGAGCGCCAGCGCCTTGTCGGTGTAGCCCGGCGCGATGATGCCGTCGGAGACCTCTCGCTTGATCAGCCTGGCGCAGGTCTCGTCACAGATGTCGCTCAGCGAAATGAAATCGCCGAAAGAGCACATGCGGTCCGTCCCGCGCGCACGGGCATAGGCTACCGCGATCGGAGAATCGTCCAGCCCTTCGATATCTTCGACGAAGCAGGCTCTCTTGAGCTTGTCGCTCATCGGCCGGCCGATCGCCGCGGAGGTCGGGCTGACGTGCTTGAAGGAGGTCGCAGTCGGCTGCCCGGTCGCTTCCCGGATCTCCTTGACGAGCTGCCAGCCGTTGAAAGCATCCAGCAGGTCCCGGATCGTCTCGGACGACGGACGCCGGAAGCCGCCTGCCGCGGCGGTGAGCGGGATCAGATTC
>CAYLSR010000429.1:0-764 GCA_964385855.1 uncultured Mogibacterium sp. | reverse complement strand
AACGGCAGATCGGAACCGTCGGCCATCGATACGGAAGCAGGCTTCTGATTCGGGTTGCACCCGTATTTGAGTTCGATCGATTTCATGATGTTTCAGATCCTTTCTTTGTAACTCAAGGTACCTACAGATTGATCTCGGATTCGATCCTGCGGACCGGATGTCGCTGCAGGATCGGGCCGACGAAATCACGCAGGAATTCGACGACCTGCGACGGGCATCGGCCGATGTAGAGGGACGGATCCATCGTCGCGCGGATCTCCTCCTCCGTCAGGCCGAACTCCGGGTCGCCTGCGAGCCGCGTAATCAGGTCGTTGTTCAGGCCATCCCGCTTGACCCGCAGAGTCGCCTCGTGCGAATGGACGCGGATCAGTTCGTGCAGCTCCTGGCGGTTGCCGCCCTTCTTGACGGCTTCCATCATGATGTTTTCCGTCGCGATAAACGGCAGCTTCTCCATGACTCTGGCTTCGATGACCTTCGGATAGACCACCATATCGCTCGAGATGTTGATGTAAAGGTTGAGGATCCCGTCCACGGCGAGAAACGCTTCCGGCACGGAGATCCGCTTGTTGGCGGAATCATCCAGCGTGCAACATATCCATCACCACGCACGCCACCACCGCCTCAACCACGGGTACGGCCCTGGGCACGATGCAGGGGTCGTGGCGGCCCTGTATGACCAGGGGCGTGTTTTCGTTTCGGCTCAGGGACACCGACGGCTGCTCACGGGCGATGGACGGGGGGGGCTTGAAGGCGGCGCGGACCAC
>CAYLSR010000428.1:0-1833 GCA_964385855.1 uncultured Mogibacterium sp. | reverse complement strand
AAAACTCCAAGCTGCACTACCGTGAGCATATGGTCAAGAGCACCTTGATGCCGGCTTCTTCCGCCTGCTTGATGCTGGCAGAGCCCGGTCTCAGGCCGACGACGACGTTGCAGCCGCTCTCCTGCAGGTTCATCGCGTGCGCGTGCCCCTGGCTGCCGAATCCGATGACGGCGATCGTCTTGCCGTCGAGCATTCCCAGATTACAATCCTGATCGTAGTACTTCTTAATCATTTTCCTCTCCTTTATTATCATTTATTCCCTCAATACCGGTGATGCCGGTACGGCATACATCTGTGATCTTGAAGTCCTCCATGACTTCGATAAACCCGCTGATCTTGCTCGGGGTGCCCGTCATCTCGATGACGAGGCTGTGCCTGGACAGGTCGACGATCTTGCCTCTGTAGATGTCGACGATGTTCTTGATCTCCTGGCGCTGCTCCGGCTCCGCGGCGACCCGCATCAGCAGGAGCTCGCGGTACAGGCTGTTCTCTTTGTTCATCACGACGACTTCCTTGACGACCTCGAGCTTTTCCGTCTGCGTGATGATCTGCTGCATGGACTGCTCGGTTGCGCTGAACACGATCGTGATGCGGGACAGCCCCGGGTTGTTGGTCTCCGAGACGGTCAGCGAATCGATGTTGAATCCTCTTCGGCCGAACATCGAGACGACTCTGGTCAGTACGTTTGCCTGGTTGAGGACGAGAACACTGACGATTTCCTGCTTAAGTGGTTTGTACATGCCCTGTGTCCTCCTTCCTAGTTGATGATCATGTCGTCAACAGTCTTGCCGCCCGGGATCATCGGCAGCACGCGCTCCTCACGGGAGATCACGCACTCGATCCAGACCGGACAATCCTGCTTCAGTGCGTCCGCAAACGCCTCGCGGAACTCTTCCGGCGTCGTCGCCTTGTAACCCTTTATGTTGAAGCCTTCCGCGACCTTCTGGTAGTCAATCTTCCGGCCGTGGATGGTGTTGGAGTACCGCTCGCCGTAGAAGATCGTCTGCCACTGGTAGACCATGCCCAGAACGCTGTTGTTCATCAGCACAGTGATGATCGGCAGGTGCTGCGTCTCCGCGGTCACGACTTCGTTGAGGTTCATCTGGAAGGAACCGTCGCCCGTGATGTGGATGACGCGATCCTCCGGGCAGGCGATCTGCGCGCCGATCGCGGCGCCGTAGCCGAAGCCCATCGTCCCGAGTCCGCCGCTCGTGATGAACTTCTTGACCTTCTGGTGCTTGAGGTACTGAGCCGCCCACATCTGGTGCTGGCCGACATCCGTCACGTAAAGAGTGTTCTCGTCCGTCAGGTCGCTGATGGTGTCCATGATGTCCTTCGGATGCAGCGGGCAGTCCGGCACTTCGATGACGCGCTCTTTGTCGCGCCAGCCGAACACGCGGTCCAGCCACTCCGTATGGGAAGCCTCATCGATATACGGGAGGGCCCGCGTCAGGAACTCCTTGACATCGCCGACGACGTGCGCGTCGATCTCGACGTTTTTGCCGATTTCCGAGCGGTCGATGTCCACCTGCAGGATGCGGGCCTTTTTGGCCCACTTCTCCGGGTTGAGCGCGACGCGGTCCGCAAAACGCGCGCCAAGCGCGATGATCAGATCCGCCTGGTCGATCGCACGGTTTGCAGCGATCGTCCCGTGCATACCGACCATGCCGAGGTTGAGGTCGTTATCGTAGCCGATGACGCCGGCCGCCATAAGTGTGTGGACCGCAGGGATCTCCGCCTTAAAGGCCAGCTCCCGCACTTCCTCCGCCGCGTCGGAGAGGATCACGCCGCCGCCGATATAGAGGATCGGCTTTTCCGCGGCATTGATCATCC
>CAYLSR010000427.1:0-1839 GCA_964385855.1 uncultured Mogibacterium sp. | reverse complement strand
CCATGTACATCCTGCCGAGCGGCGAATTGTGGTCCTGAGCGAACCAGCTCAGAATCGCGCGCACGCAGAGCAGCATGATCAGTATATCGGCAAACCAGTCGATCGCGCGTATCAGCAGGATTTCCATTATCTGCTCCACGGGCTCTTCGCGTCACCGCCGCCCGTATAGACGTTCGGAACCTCGGTCGCGGTCTCGCGGTTGAGTTTTGCCGCGATATCCACGTTCGCCGGCGCGAAGATAAAGATGTTGGAGGTGACCCTCTGCACGTTTCCGTTGAGCGCGTAGGTCGCTCCGCTCATGAAGTCGAACATCTTGCGGGCCAGATCCGTCTCGACCTTTTCGAGATTGATGATCACCGGCTTTCTGGACTTCAGATTGTCCACGAGCTTGGTGCATTCGTCAAAGCTCTTCGGCTCGATGACGAGCATCTTAAACGGACCGGAACCGTTCATCGAGTACGCTTTGCCCTGAGCGCCCCTGGAAATCATCGGCGCGATGCTCTCATAGCCGGAATCCGGTTTGCGGACGCCTGTATTCATCGGCTCCTCATACCGTCTCTCCGATCTGGAAGCGCCCTCGGAATTGAGCTTAGCTTTCTCTCTGTCGATTTCCTCCTGCGTGATCTCTTCATCAAAATCGTCTTCTTCGATGCCGATCAGTTTGTTCATCGCATCCTTAAAACCCATGTCTGCTTCCTCCATTTCATGTATTGATACAGTCTTTCATAATCCGTTCCGCGGGCATTCCGTCCCTCCGGACGCGCCGCACGGCGGTAATTAACGGTAGTTTCTGGCGCCGAAGATCGAACTGCCGACCCGGACGATCGTCGCGCCTTCTTCGATCGCGACCTCGAAATCTCCGGACATCCCCATGGACAGCGTGTCGATCTGCGCCCGATCCTCCGGCAGATCTGAAGCCTTCAGCGCCTCAAAAAGCTGCCTGCATTCCCGGAAGTACGGTCTGGAGTCCTCAGGGTCCTCCGCGATCGGCGGGATGCACATCAGCCCGCGGATCCGGAGATGTTCACAGTTCTCCGTGATCTCCCGCACGAGCGCATCCAGCTCGGACGCGGCGATCCCGGATTTGCTCTCCTCCATGGCGGAATTGATCTCGATCAGGATGTCCGTCACGAGCCCGGCGCTTCCGGACCGCTTGTCGATCTCTCTGGCGAGATGGTACGAATCCACGGAATGGATCATCACGACCTTGCCGATGACGTTCCGGACTTTGTTGGTCTGCAGGTGGCCGATCAGGTGCCACCGCACCGGCAGCGTCCGGCCGTATTTTTCCAGCAGCTCCTGAACGCGGTTCTCGCCGGCATCCGTCGCGCCTGCCTCGATCGCCTCATCGATCTCGTCCACCGAGTGGAGTTTGGTCACCGCAAGCAGCAGGATCTCTTCCGGGTCCCGGCCGCTTCTGGCAGCTGCTTCGTTCTTTCTCCTGACGATTTCCTGATAATTTTCTCTAATCCCCATTTTTCTCCGGGTCTTCCTGCTCCGTCTGCCCGTCCTCCGCGGCCGGCTTCTCGGGATCTGCCGGCTTTTCCGCATCGGCTCCTGAAGCATCCGCCGCTTCCTGCGCGGCGGTATCCGCCTCTTCTTTCGCCTGATCGGCGGCCTTCTGAGCCTCTTCGGCTTTCTTCTGCGCTTCCTCCGCCTTCTTCGCGGCTTCCGCGGCCGCAGCCTCTTCTTTCTTGCGCTGCTCTTCGAGCGCCTTCTGCTCGGCTTCCTTCTCCGCCAGCACCTCCGCGGTGATTTCCTCGAGCTCCTTTTCCGAAGGTTCCCCTGCGTGTCTTGCTGTTTCTGCGGTTGTTGTTGCGATAATACTACGAGGCGTGA
>CAYLSR010000426.1:0-1846 GCA_964385855.1 uncultured Mogibacterium sp. | reverse complement strand
ATACAAAGTCACGCATGAAACCACCGGCATGCCGACGTGATTGTTGTCTGTCTGCATCTCTGCGACGACCGCGCTCCCTTCCGGGACGCTGCGCAGAAAATCTTCCGCGGAAATAACAGCCGGCTCGGCGGAGATCTCAGCCCGGACAGGTTCTTCTTCTTCCGGCAGCTCCAGTTTGCGCAGGAAGCTGTTGAATTCCAGTTTTTTGTACAGCTTTGTCAGCTTCGGGAGGTCCGGTGCGCGGTACAGAAGCTCCTCCGGATCGAATTCGATCGGCACCTCCCGGAAGATGGTCGCCAGCTCTTTGGACAGGAGCGCGATTTCCGTATTCGCGCGGACGTTTTCACCGAGCTTTCCTTTGATCTCGTCCGCGTGCTCAACGACGGATTCCACGGAACCGTACTGCTTCAGCAGCGCGATCCCCTTCTTCTCCCCTACGCCCGGGATCCCGGGGATGTTATCCGATTTGTCGCCCATCAGGCCCTTGAGGTCGATGAACTGGAGCGGGGTCAGATCGTAGCGCTCACGCATCTTCTCGACATCGTAAATGTCAAAATCCGTCACGCCCCGCTTGTTGATCACGACACGGGTGTTCTCATCGATCAGCTGCAGCTCATCCTTGTCGCCTGTGATGATCACGGATTCCACGCCGGCTTCCGTCGCCTTCCTCGTGACGGTGCCGATGATGTCGTCCGCTTCGTATGTTTCCTTCTGGAGCACGGCGATGTTCATCGCGCGGAGCACCTCCTGCGTCAGCGGGATCTGGGACAGCAGTTCGACCGGCGTCGCCAGTCTCCCGGCTTTGTACGCCGGATACTTCTCGTGGCGGAAGGTCTTCGCCTTCATGTCAAACGCGACGCCGATGTAGTCCGGCTCGTAATCCGCCAGGATCTTGTTGAGCATGTTGATGAACGCGAAGACGCCATGCGTGTAGACGCCGTCCCGCGTGACCATCTCGCGCATCGCGAAATACGCGCGGAACAGCAGGCTGTTGCCGTCGATCATGACCAGTCTTTTACTCATGAGAACTCCTTGTCTATCAAAAAGACCCCCGCAGTGATGCGGGGGTACGGCATACTTAGAAATACCCAAAGTACCGTCAGGTCCTAAATTGACGCCCTATCAGGAATAGGGTGGGTACTTCCTGTCCTGCCCGTCTGAAGTCCACTCGATGGAGGCATTTCATAATGACAGGAACCCGGAATCCCGTAACATATGTGTAGGTTCAATTTAGAGGACCCAACGCATACCCCAGGCTTTCTTGCAAAGCGATCAGTCCAGGTCGCAGTTGTAATGGACCTTCTGAACGTCGTCGTTATCTTCCAGCGTATCGATCAGCTTGTTGAGCGACTTGAGGACGCTCGGGTCGGTCACGTTGGCGGTCATCGACGGGATGTACTCGATGTCGGACTCGGCAACCTCGTAACCCGCCTCCTTGACGGCATCCAGCACGGTGGCGTAATCGCCCGGTTCCGTGCGGATCTCGAAGTTGTCCTCGTTGACGATCATATCTTCCGCGCCGGCATCCAGCGCGGTCATCATGACCTCTTCTTCGTCCAGTTCATCGGTCTTTTCGATGTAGATGACACCCTTGCGGGAGAACATATACGATACGCAGCCAGGTGTTCCGAGGTTGCCGCCGTTCTTGTCGAACGTGGAACGGACAAACGAGGATGTACGGTTCTTGTTGTCGGTCAGCGCTTCGACGATGATCGCAACGCCGGACGGACCGTATCCTTCAAAAGACAGTTCCTCGTAGGATTCGCCGGCCAGCTCGCCGGTCCCCTTCTTGATCGCCCGGTTGATGTTGTCGTTCGGCATGCCGATGGCTTTCGCCTTGTCGATC
>CAYLSR010000425.1:0-1867 GCA_964385855.1 uncultured Mogibacterium sp. | reverse complement strand
CTGAGACTCAGGAGATATTTTCAGTTTTAACTGTTTGGCCCTGGGCATGTCATTCTCTCTGAGCCTCAATCTTCTACCCTGAAAAATGGGATTAATGACCTTTCTCCCCTACCAGTGGTACGTGATAAATGTTCACGCCGCAAAGATCGGTGCGGATTACTACGCGAAGGACGCAGCCGCGTCCGCGGAAATCGCGAAAAAGGTACTGGGCTGAAGACGGAGGGGGGCGATGTGATGAGCCAGAGAGAAGAGATCCGAAGCAAGATCAGGGAGCAGGGCTGCCTGCTCTTTGACGGCGGGATGGGTACGTACTACTCAGCACGGCTGCGGACACCGGGGAGCGGATGCGAGCGGGCCAACATCGATAAGCCGATGCTGGTTTCCGCGATCCACAATGAGTACCTTCAGGCCGGCTGCGAGGCGATCAAGACCAATACATTTGCGGCGAACCGCATCGTCTACCCGGGCAGCGACGACTATGTGAAGCAGCTCCTTCGCGCCGGGTATCATGTTGCGCACAGAACTGCGGCGCCGTATCATGCCTTTGTCTTTGCGGATATCGGACCGGTCACCGGTCTCAGCGATGAAGAAACCTTTGAAGAATACCGTTTTCTGGTGGACACGTTTCTGGAATCGGGCGCGGTGAACTTCCTGTTTGAAACCAACGCGTCTCCGGCAGGGCTTCGGGAGATCGCCGCGTATATCCGGGAGAAACAGCCGGATGCGTACATCATCGTGTCGTTTGCCCTGCTCCCGGAAGGCTACACGCGGGACGGACTGTTCGGCGAAGATCTGGTGCGGACGATCTGGGAGGGCGGCTGCGTCGACGCAGTCGGATTTAACTGCGTGATCGGTGTCCGGCAGATGAAGTACCTCCTTGACTCCATGAATCTTGGCGGGATCCCGCTGTCGATCATGCCGAATGCCGGCTATCCGGTCGTGATCGACAACCGGACGTTCTACGACAGCGACCCCGCCTATTTCGGAGCCGGTCTGGCCGAAATCGCCCGGGAAGGCGCCGCGATCATCGGCGGGTGCTGCGGCACGACGCCGCGGCATATCGAGGAGACCCGGCGAGCGCTTCCGGAGGCTGCGGGGGATGGATCAAAGCCTGTCCGCAGGCAAGAAGCCGTCATTGAAGTGTCCCCGAGCCGCTTCAGCGAGAAGCTGTCGCGCGGGGAGAAGGTCATTGCGATCGAGATGGATCCGCCGAAGGATCCGGACCTGAGCTGGTTCATGGAGGGTGCGGCGGCGTTCAAATATGCCGGCGCGGACATCATGACGATCGCAGACTGCCCGAGCGCCCGGGCCCGGATGGACTCGAGCATGCTGGCCTGCAAGGTGCGGAGGGAACTGGGGCTGGATGTTTTGCCGCATATGACGTGCCGTGACCGGAACCTCAACGCGACCAAGGCGCTGCTCCTGGGCCTCAGCGCTGAAAACGTGCGGGATGTCCTGATCGTGACCGGTGATCCGATCCCGACGGCGGAACGCGATGAAGTCAAGAGCGTCTACCAGTTCAACTCAAGGAAGATGGCCTCCTTTATTTCCGGTCTTGGCAAAAAAGGGCTGATTGCACCGTTTTCCATCTTCGGCGCGCTCAATGTCAACGCGGGGAATTTCGATGTTCAGCTTCGTCTGGCCAAAGAAAAAGAGGCTGCCGGAATGATCGGTTTCCTGACGCAGCCTGTATTATCCGATCAGGCAGAGGAAAACCTCCGAAGGGCGAGAGAGGAACTCAGAAGCTATCTCCTCGGCGGGCTGATGCCGGTCGTCAGCGAGCGCAATGCGCTCTTTATGAACAGCGAGGTGAACGGGATCACGGTCGACCAGTCGATCATCGACCGGTACCGCGGGCTGGATCGCG
>CAYLSR010000424.1:0-1879 GCA_964385855.1 uncultured Mogibacterium sp. | reverse complement strand
GGTCTTCGTCGCCTAAGATGTGTTTGAACGCCAGCATGATCCTGGAGATCTCTCCGCCGGACGCGATCCGGGATAGTGACCGCAGGGGCTCACCCGGATTGGTAGAGATCAGGAATTCGATCCGGTCATATCCTTCCGCGGTGATTTCCGGAAGCTTCTCGATGAGGATCTCAAATTCCGAATTCGCGAATTCGAGGTCCTTCAGCTCCTGCCGCATCGCTGCGGCGAGCTCGGAAGCGTGCTCCCGGCGCAGCCGACTGACTTCGTCCGCAGCTGCTTCCAGTTCACGGTGCGCTTCGGAGGCTGCTTTCTTTAAAGACGATTTTTCCTCATCGAAGTTGTCGATGATCCGGAGCTTCTGCTCCAGCTCGCGCTGGTATGCCAGGATCCCGGCCACATCTCTGCGGTACTTGCGCTTGGCGTCCTCGATCAGGCTGAGCCTCTCGGAGGCCTGATCGATGTCGGCCTCCGAATAGCTGAGACCGTCCCGCAGGTGCCTGAGCGTATCCGTGAGATCTTCCAGCGAATAATAGTGGTCCTCCAGACCGGCAGACACTTCCGTGAGTTCCCGGCTCAAAGAAGAAATGCTTCCGATCTCATCCACGCATCGCCGGAGCGACGAGAGGACGGAAGGTTCCTCGGCGCGGAGGAGCTCGTAGGCGGTGTTGACGGCAGTGAAGATGCGTTCGCTGTTTTTCATGAAGCGGATCGCTTCCTGCAACTCCTCGTCTTCACCTTCGCGGAGCTGCAGCCCGGCGATATGGTCCAGCTCGAACCGGAAAAAATCCTGCTGGCGGAGGGCGTCGGCCTCCGTCCGGCACAGCTCTTCATACGCTCTTTGGGCTGTCTGCCAGCAATCGAAGGCCTGCCGGAGCCGTTCGAGGGACGGCGCGATCCGGGCATGGTGAAACTGGTCCGTGATCGACAGGTGGTTCTGCGGATCCAGCAGGATCTGGTTGTCGTACTGACCGTGGATGTCGACCAGAGAACTGCAGAAGGCCTTGAGCTGCCCGAGCGAAACGAGTTCCCCGTTGATCCTGGAGACGCTCTTACCCGTAGACAGCAGTTCGCGGATGAGGATGTATTCCTCGTCACCATCCGTGCAGACGATCTGGATGCGCGCCCGCTTGGCACCGGTGCGGATCATGCTGATGTCCGCACGGCCGCCGAGCGCGGTGCTGATCGCTTCGACGAGGACGGATTTACCCGCGCCGGTTTCGCCGGTGATCATGTTCATACCGGGACCCAGCTCAAAGGAAAGCTGCTCGATCGTAGCAAAGTTTTCGATGACGATCCGGTCAAGCATCCGCAGACCTCTTCGTGATCATGGAATTCAGGATCTCCTTGACCTGCTCGGCATTGTTTGCGTCGTCGATGACGATCATGATGGTGTTGTCACCGGCGACAGAACCGATGACGTGCTCGATTTCGAGCGTATCGATCCCTTCCGCCGCCGCGTTCCCGCAGCCGGAAAGCGTCTTGACCACGATGATGTTGCCCGATGAATTGATCGAAAGGGTCGACTCCCGGAAGATCTTGACAAACCGGTCGGAAATCGGACGGTCATCGTAGCGGCCGACCGTGTATTTGTACTTTCCGCTGGAGGTGAGGACCTTGACGAGCTGCAGCTCTTTGATGTCCCTGGAGATCGTCGCCTGAGTGACCTTGTAGCCGGCCTCCTTCAGGAGATCCTGCAGCTGATCCTGTGTCTCCACCTCGCGGCCGCCGATCAGTTCGAGGATCTTGTTTTGTCTGGAGTAACGCATGAGATAAACCTCCTTTATCGTCTTTGAGCAAGGTGCCCGTACAATCTGCTTGGATACTTATACATTGTATCATATTTTTACGAAGTTTGGTATGAATATTCTTCAACAGTTGC
>CAYLSR010000423.1:0-1879 GCA_964385855.1 uncultured Mogibacterium sp. | reverse complement strand
ACGGCGACGAGTTTGAGTATATCGGTCTCTTTGAGACAGACATGTTCTCGTTCGAACAGATCGACTTCACAAGATTCACGTTCTCGTCGAACACGGTCGCCGCCGATGTCTTCCCGAAGAAGAAGATAAAGAAGTACAAGCGTTTACAGATAATCCTTGAGAACAACAGGGCAGAGCCTTTCGGCATCACCAATGTTGTTAAGACATACACAGTTGGCAACTACGCAAAGAGGTAAGAAACATGGTATACACGATTTCAGAATCCGACATTGCGCAGGTTCACGTTGAGGGGCAGGAGACCATTCTTCGTGGCTCTGCGCAGGAAAACAAGGCGGTCTTTGACGCATACCCTGCAATGATCGTAG
Organism: uncultured Mogibacterium sp.; assembly: GCA_964385855.1. Taxonomy (GTDB): domain Bacteria; phylum Bacillota; class Clostridia; order Peptostreptococcales; family Anaerovoracaceae; genus CAYLSR01. The sequence continues at coordinate 1,514 of CAYLSR010000423.1, read as the reverse complement.
GGAAGTTCAACGCATTTGTAGAACACGTTGAATCTTCCTATGCGGCTGTCATCGATGCGTCTACCATCGCCCTTTACGAAGACCTTGGTTGGACACCATGAGAAAGGAGTGGACTTAAATGGCTGTAACAACTAATGTTGGTGGCTACAATTACACTTCGACGAACTCATCCACGCCGTTCGTAGACATCTACAACCAGTACAAGAAGTCGCTTGAAGACCAAAGAGCGTCCTATGTGAATTCGCAGAATACACAGCAAGCGGCAGATGAGCAGAAAGTCAATTCAAGCTACGACAACAACGCAAGGCAATATTACATCAACAACATGCAAGCTAGGAAGAACCTGCCGAATGAACTGAACGCACAGGGCATCAACGGCGGTGCTTCCGAATCCGCTCTTATCAGGCTGAATACCGCTTACGGCAACAACCTTGCACAGAACGAAAGCGGTCGGGCAAGCGGTCTGTCTACTCTCCGTCAGAACTACACGAACAACCTTGACGAGTATGACAGAACGATGCAGAACGACTTGAGCGAGAAGTACCTGACGCTGATGGAGAATCAGAGACAGTACGAACAGGATCAGCGTGAGAAAGACCTGCAATATTTCGCTAACTCCATTACAGGTCGGTTCAATTCTGTTAGTGCTTACAAGAACCTCATCAGTCAGCTTCAGGCAAGCAACGACCCGATGAAAGAGTACAAGATCGCTCTCGCACAGCAGGCTATGGTCGCTCTTCAGAATTCGCAGTCGAGCGGCGGTGGTGGCGGCGGTGGTGGTCGCAGTTACGGCAGAAGCTACGGAAGCAGCGGAAGCGGAAGCAGCACAACAACGACCACAAGCAGCGGTAGCGGCGGCGGAACATCTCTTTGGAAAACCACATCGAATACAAGCAAGGCTCTGAAGAGCGGACTGGCGAAAACGATCAATGCGGCTAAGAAAAGTGCAAAGAAGTAGAAAGGCTTGAACAATGGGTCTTCTCAATCGAATCAAAAAATGGTTTTCGGGTGGAAGCAAGAAATCGAGCAGTTCCTCGTCCGATGATAGTAAAAGGAAGAGAACGGTTACGTCGGTTGGTGGCGGTGGCGGTGGTGCTTACACCTATCAGTCTTACCGCAATGCATACGAAGAGACCCGAAAGAAACAGCAAACGAATAACGAAAATACTTTCGGCAAGATCGGTGAGAACATCAACCGTAAGACCTATGCTTCTGCAAGCGGCTCTTCCAAAGGTGTCGGTAATGTAGCAAAGACCGTATCATCTACTGCGTCTGATACTGCAAAGTCCGTATCTGCGAATGCTCCGAAACGCACTACTTATCAGTCTGCCGCAAACAGCAAGGCAATGGACAGGCTGAAAGAGCGGATGGAGACTTCTGAAAAAAACGATCAGAAAATCCAAAGAGCAAAGAATCGTGAGAGCCTTGCTGAACGGAGCAAGAAAGAAAGTGACCGCTACGAAAAGTACATGGGTGACGATAAGCGGAGCAGACGAGAAGCACTTCTTGAGCAG
>CAYLSR010000422.1:0-1898 GCA_964385855.1 uncultured Mogibacterium sp. | reverse complement strand
ATCAAGCGAGACCTGGTCCGCGACATGGTATGGGAGCTCGAAAGAAAGGACGACCGATAAGTTGACAGATAATTTATATAAGAAATTCCTCATTGAATCCTTCGGGATCCGCCCCGCAGTCCTCGAAAAGATCGGAGAATGCGAGAAAGAACTCGAAGAACGGTTTAAATATCACGACGATGTCTGCAGCGTCAACCAGCTCAAGGTCCTGCAGGCTTTTCAGGAGAACCGCGTCAGCGATACGCACTTCGGCTGGAACACCGGATACGGCTACGATGATGCCGGGCGGGACGCAGTCGAACGCGTGTTTGCCGGCGTCTTTCACACGGAAGCCGCGCTCGTACGGCCCAACATCGTCAACGGCACGCACGCGATCGCGACAGCGCTTTTCGGACTGCTGAAGCCGGGGGACGAACTGATCTATGTCACCGGCGCGCCGTACGACACGCTGGAGACGGTCATCGGCAAGCACAAAGAGAGCCCCGAATTTCTCGGAACGATTCTGGATTACGGGATACTGTACCGGGAAGTGCCTCTGCAGGCGGACGGGGATGTGGATCTCGATGCGATTCTCGCATCGATCGGCGAGAAGACCCGCGTCGTCGCCATGCAGCGGTCGACCGGCTATGACTGGCGCCCGGCGATTTCGCTTTCGTCCATCCGGAAGATCACGGAAGCCGTCCACGAACGCTTCCCGGACGTCCTGACGTTTGCCGACAACTGCTACGGTGAATTCGTCGATACGATGGAGCCGACGGATTTCGGCACGGATGTGATCGCTGGCTCCCTGATCAAGAATCCGGGTGGGGGACTCGCGCTCTCCGGCGGCTATATCGCCGGACGTAAGGACCTGATCGACCGAATCTCGTACCGGCTGACCTGTCCGGGCATCGGTGCGGAGTGCGGCCTGACGTTCGGACAGAACCGGACGATCCTGCAGGGCCTGTTCCTCGCGCCGAAAGTCACAAACGCTGCCGTCAAGGGCGCGCTCCTGTGCGGCGTCCTGTACGACAGCCTCGGCTATGAAGTCTGTCCGGCGGCGCACGCGGAGCGAAGCGACATCGTGCAGGCCATCAAATTCAAAGACAGAGACAAGTGCATCGCGTTCTGCCAGGCCGTCCAGTCCTCTTCGCCGATTGACGCCTACGTCACGCCGATCCCGTGGGCGATGCCGGGCTACCAGGATGAAGTCATCATGGCTTCCGGCTCCTTTGTCCAGGGGTCCTCGATCGAGCTGAGCGCCGACGCGCCGCTCCGGGACCCTTACATCGCCTATTTTCAGGGAGGACTGACCTTCGAGCACGCGAAATTCGGCCTCATCAAGAGTCTGGATACCCTCGTGAAGCGCGGACTGATACAGATATGATCAAAGACACCCTCAAGGAAAAAATCAATCAGAAAGTCGAAACGGTCAAATACGCGGCAGAGAAGAGAGCCTCCCGGCCTAAGCCTGCCCGGCGTAAACGCACCATGCGCGAACGCTGGCAGGAGTGGGGGATCTTTATACAGGACGTCCGCTACAATCTCGGAAACGCCGACTTCCGGCGCAAGCGCGCCGCGTTCGGCAAGCTGCTGATCCTGCTCTTCATCATGATCGGGATCCCGGTGCTGCTGCTCATCTTCGCCAGAGATACGTTCCTGAACCCGCAGTACCTCGGGGATCTTCCGGAGCGCCTGGCCGAGCATCCGAGGACGTCTTTCCTGATCCTGATCCTCCTGCAGATGGCACAGATCGTGGTCAGCGTCCTGCCGGCGGAACCGGTGCAGTTCGCCGCGAGCTACCTGTTCGGCATCGGCGGCGGCTACGTGATCGCCCTGACCGGCGCCATCCTCGGAAGCGTCGTGACCTATGAGATCGCGGACTTCCTCGGCAGCGATGCGATTCACCTGATCTTCGG
>CAYLSR010000421.1:1665-1901 GCA_964385855.1 uncultured Mogibacterium sp. | reverse complement strand
GTGCCTTCTGGAACATGATGGGCAGTGGAATCATGGCGGCCAATACAGTTCTGCTGACGATGCTGACCGGGCATTCTGCAGATCTGTCGGAAGTCGGAGTGTTCACACTGGCACTGACCACGGCACAGGTCCTGTATTCGATTGGTCTGCTGGGAGCGAATGATCTGCAGATGACGGATTACAATCGGCGCTATGCTTTCTCACAATACTTCTGGGCGAAGGTGATCAGTACGATA
>CAYLSR010000421.1:0-1655 GCA_964385855.1 uncultured Mogibacterium sp. | reverse complement strand
GGTGCAGGCATTTGGATTTGATGAAAAGGCGCGTCTGTATACGTTATTGCTGACCGGCTTTATGCTGGTTAATTCATTTGCCGAACTCTATCAGAGCCTCTATTTCCAGAACCAGCGGCTGGATCTCTCCGGGAAATCGCTGTTTTTTCGCTATCTGTTGTCTACCATTGCTTTCGCCTGGGGGATTTTTACAGGGAAGACGATCATTATTTCCTGTGTACTTATGCTGGCAGCAGATATTGCTGCAACGATTTATTGGATCATACGCTACGAAGCCGGATTCCGGGATTCCGACTATCATCTGAATTTACTAAGGACGATACGCTTGATCAGGGAGGTGCTTCCGCTGGGGGTGAGTGTTCTGGCTTCTTTGTTGCTGGTTAATGCGCCAAAGTACCTGATCTATTTGTTTGTATCAGACGCAACGCAGGGTATCTACACACTTCTATTTATGCCTGTGTACGCCGTTAACCTGCTCAGTCAGTTCATTTTTAAGCCTTTTCTGTACAGATACGCGGAATTCCTGCAGGGGGATCAAGACGGATTTGGATCGCTGTTTGTGAGACAGGCTCTCGTGATATGCGGAGCGGCAGTCAGCGGGGCTCTGTTTTTCTGGCTGTTCGGTGTACCATTCATGCGTGTGTTTTTCGGGCAGGACCTCGCACCATACAGAAATTTGATGTGTCTCTTTATGTTGTCGGGCGGTTTTCTGGCTATCAATCAACTGCTGTATTATCTGCTGGTCATTTTGAATAAACAGAAGACAATCTTGTGTAATTATGTTGTCAGTGCTCTATGGACGGTTCCGATCGGAATTATCCTGGTGCCACGGTTTACGATCCTGGGGGCCTGGGTCTGCTTTACTGTGGGACAGGCCAGCCTCACGGCAGGCTATGCGGGAACTCTGCTGCACAGTTTAAGCTTAAAAAGAGAAAAGCAGGAATGTTCAGAAGGGAGATATGAAGGAGAATAATTTTAATCTTTTGCGTCTGGGAGCAAGTTTGTTTGTATTTGCGGGACATATGGGGAGAATACGGGGCGGAGAACCTCCCAGATTAGGGGGATATGCCCTTCATGAATTGGGGGTCGGGATACTGTTTCTGCTGGGAGGATATCTGGTCACACAGAGCTGGGCCAGGGACCCGCATCCTGTGAGGTATGGAATCCGGCGTTTTTTCCGCTTGTGGCCTCCTTTTGCGGTCATGGTGCTTTTGATGACATTTGTGACTGGACCGCTTTTGTCTGACCTTGGGGCGGCCGCTTACTTCCGGAGTGGATATACAGCTTATTTAAGGAATCTTCGTTTTTATATCACCTATGCGCAGCCGGGGGTTTTCACCCATCTTCCAATTCCTTCGTCGACAAACGGATCTTTGTGGACGATGCCGGTGGAAGCGGCCATGTATTTTTTGTCCCCTGTTCTCGCGACGGTGTTGGGAATGCGGAAGCACTCAGATAAGTCCTTCTACGCGACGGGGGTATTGGCAGGCGTACTTCTAATCATAGATCTGTATCTGCGTGCGGCCATACCGGATGCGAAGATTATTTTCTACGCCACGGATCTGATCGCAGGATACCATCTGGCTCTCATGTATGTGATTGGTATTTTGTATACTTTTCCGCAGATGCGGCGGTTCCTTAATCTACAGCGGGCT
>CAYLSR010000420.1:0-1901 GCA_964385855.1 uncultured Mogibacterium sp. | reverse complement strand
GCAAGTGCGTGGAAGTCTGCCCGGCCGGCGCGGCGAAACTCGGCCAAAAGCTGTGCCGCAAGGACGGTACGAAGGTGATGTATCCGATGCACGACCTCCCGGACGACAACATCTGGGGCGAGAAGCGCTGGAATTACAACTACCGCGACGACAACAAGATCAACTGTTACGATACCGGCACCTCCCCGTGCAAGACCGCCTGTCCGGCGCACATCGCCGTCCAGGGGTACATCCGCATGGCTGCGGAGGGCCGGTATGAAGAGGCCGTCCGCCTGATCCGCCAGGACAATCCGTTCCCGGCGGTCTGCGGCGACGTCTGCAACAAGCGCTGCGAGGACCGCTGCACGCGCGGGACGATCGACGATCCGGTCTCGATCGACGAGATCAAGAAGTTCCTCTGCCGCTGGGAGCTGGAGCACCTCGATGAATTCGTGCCGATCTGCGACAATATGGACGGCAACCAGTGGGATGCGTTCCCGATCGCGGTCATCGGTTCCGGCCCGGCAGGGTTGTCCGCGGCCTATTATCTCCGCAAGGAAGGCTATCCGGTCACCGTATTTGAGAAGGAAAAGGCGCCGGGCGGCATGATGATGAACGGGCTTCCGAACTTCCGCCTGGAAAAGGATGTCCTCGGCGGTGAGATCGAGATCCTCCGCAAGATGGGCGTGGAATTCCGCTGCGGCGTGGAAGTCGGCAGCGACGTCACCATCCCGGAGCTCCGGGCGCAGGGCTATAAGGCGTTCTTCGTGGCGATCGGGCTACAGAGCGGCGGTAAGCTCGGGATCCCGGGCGAGGACGCGGAGGGCGTTTCCTCCGGCATCGAGTTCATGCGCAGAGTCAATCTGGAGCAGGAGAAGGAGCTGAAGGGTAGAGTCGTCGTCATCGGCGGCGGCAACATCGGTGCGGACGTCGCCCGTACCGCGGCCAGATGCGGCGCGGAGAGTGTCGACCTGTACTGTCTGGAGTCCTATGAGGAGATGCCGATGGGCGCTGAGGATCAGCATGAGTGTGAAGCGGAAGGCATCCGGATCCACGCAGGCTGGGGTCAGACCGAAATCCTCACGGAGGACGGTAAGTGCAAGGGCATCCGTTTCCGCAAATGCCTCTCCGTCCGGAACGCGGAAGGCAGGTTTGCGCCGAAGTTTGACGACGGCGTGACCGAAGAAGCTGAATGCGACATCGTCCTGTACTGCATCGGCCAGCGCGCGGACTGGGGCAAGATGCTCGAAGGCACCAAAGTCGAACTCAATCCGAACGGTACGGTCAAGGCGGATCCGGTCACCCTGCAGACGGCAGAGCCGGACATCTTCGTCGGCGGCGACATCTACACCGGGCAGAAGTTCGTCATCGACGCGGTCGCGGCCGGCCGGGTCGGCATGGTTTCGATCAACCGCTTCGTCCATCCGGGCCAGTCCATGACGATCGGCAGAAACCTCCGGGAGTTCATCGAACTCGACCGGGGCGACATCAGCATCCGCCTCGGATCGTATGACAATTCCGGCAGGCAGAAGCCGGGCAGCCGGGAAGGCGATCCGGTCGCGACCTTCAGCGACCTCAGGCTGCCGCTCACCGAAGAGCAGGTGCAGATCGAGGCGAACCGCTGCCTCAAGTGCGGCGCGACGACCGTCGACCTCAACCAGTGCGTCGGCTGCGGTCTCTGCACGACCCGTTGCGAATTCGACGCGATCCACCTGTCGAGGGACATCCCGGCGGCGAGCGACATGCATACGGCGGAAGAGATGATGAAACTCGTCGGTCCGTATGCGCTGAAGCGCAGCATCAAAATCATCAAGAAGAAGATTACGGGCAAATCGGACTATCCGACGATGCAGTAAAATATGACAGGGGGACGGGGTAGATTATAATCTGAAGTGCAACACTAAATAAAATAATCGACATAG
>CAYLSR010000419.1:0-1908 GCA_964385855.1 uncultured Mogibacterium sp. | reverse complement strand
GATCCGCGCTTCCGTCACGCCGGAGGAGATCAGGCGGCTGTGCACGGAAAAGGAACCGGTCACCAACTACGGAACGCTCTATTCGATCCTGTTTATCCTCGTCAAGCTTGAAAAATACGGCAGGATCGGCTTCATGGAGCCGCCGCAGGCCCGGGAAGTCCTGCAGGAGACCGGTCGGATCCTGGCGTATCACGAGGTCTATTCGCTGACCAAATACGGACAGGTGCTCGCATCCGGGGAGTTCCAGTCCAGCCAGATGCTGGTCCTGAACACCTTCGAAACCGCCAATTCCAACACGATCAACGGGATTCTCGAGATCTTCCGCAAGATGGGCGAGATCGACCGGATGCAGGCGATGGAGACCTCCGACCAGTTCCTGGCCAATCTCGAGTGGGATCCGGCGTTCATGATGAAGATCGTGGGCATGCGGTTCGACCGGATCGGCAACATGAGCTATTCCAACCGCAAGAAGCTTCTGGCGGAGATCGCCGGGCTGGTGGAGAAGTACGAGCACCTGCCGGCGATGGAAAAGCGGATGGAAAAGTACTGAAAACGGCTGCTATTAAGAAAAATAATCGATTCAGAAATGTCAATTAATTTCTTTTTCCGAACAAAGAAATGGAAATAAATTGACATTTTTCTTCTGCCCGAATATACTGTAAGCGGATGGCAGTGGAAATGAAGGAGGAAAAAGATGGATAAGAAGTATCCTTTACTCTTACAGCCGGGCAAAATGGGATCCCTCGAACTGGACAACAGGATCATCATGGCGCCGATGGGCACACTGAACGCAAATGAAAACGGTTATGTAACAGAAAGAACGCTGAAGTTTTATCAGGAGCAGGCGAAAGGCCGCATGAGCATGATCATCGTTGAATGTACGTACATCGACGAGAAGCTCAGCAAGGGCGAGGACGGCTGCATGGGGCTGACGACCAACGCGCAGATCACCGGCATGGCCCGGCTGGCGTCGACGATCCACGATTACGGCGTCAAGGCGATCCTACAGCTCTGCCACATCGGCAAGCAGCTCGCGCTGGCCGACCACGTGGAGTCGCTCGGACCATCCACGATGAACGAGATGATGATGGGCGTGGTGCCGTTCCCGATCCGCGGCGCGTCCAAGGCGGAGATCAAGGAGATCGAAGAGGCGTTCGCCATGTCCGCATGGCGGGCGAAGATGGCCGGATTCGACGGGATCGAGATCCACGGCGCGATCAACCACCTGATCAACATGTTCTGCTCCCCGTTCTACAACAAGAGAACTGACGAATACGGCGGCTCCCCGGAGAACCGGGTCCGTTTCTATAAAGAGATCTTGGAAGCCTGCCAGAAGAAGTGCGGCAAGGATTTCCCGATCATCACCCGCGTGAACGGCAACGAATTCGCCGGAGAGTCCGGCATCACAAAGGAAGAGGGCATCGCGCAGGCGAAGATCCTCGAGACGCTGAAGCCGATCGCGTTCCACATCGTCGGCGGCGACTACAGGAACGTCCGCGTCATCAACGCGCAGTACGACAAGCGCGGCGACTTCATCGAGATCGCGAAGGGCTTCAAGGAAGCCGGCATCAAGACGCCGATCATCCTGGACGGCGGCTTCACGACCCCGGACATCGCAGAGAAGGCGCTGGCAGACGGCGTCTGTGACTTCATCGGGCTCGGCCGGCCGATCATCGCGGACCCGAACTGGGCGGTCAAGCTCATGGAGAATCGCCCGGAAGATATCAAGCCGTGCATCCGCTGCACGATGGGCTGCGTCAATACGATCGCGAAGTTCAACGCCGCGTTCGGCCTCCGCTGCTCGGTCAACCCGCAGTGCAACATGGCCGGCATCCGCGACGTCGCGCCGATCGCGCGCAAGAAGAAGGTCGCGGTCATCGGCGGCGGCCCGGCGGGCTGCGAGGCGGC
>CAYLSR010000418.1:0-1909 GCA_964385855.1 uncultured Mogibacterium sp. | reverse complement strand
TGCATCACTTTATAAACCATGCCCAGGGTAAAAGACTTCAAAGGAACTTGCAGCTCATTTTCCCTCGCTTTGATAATTTTTACTTTATACTTTCTTAAACTCCAACAAATAATTACCAAACAACACACAAAGCAGGGGGGAAGGTCAGACTTGTTTTGTGTTAGCCATGTGTTTCCGTTTAAGATTTCCGTGTGAGGAGATGATGGCGGTTGGGAGCAGCACACATGTGGTGTCTTTGCACATAACGTCACGTGCTGAGTCTCGTCCTACTGGGGCGCCTCAGCTGCTCTTTGAAACTGTGCTTCCTGCTTACCAGTGTCATGCAAAGGTTTTCTCTATCCCAACTCCATCGCCATGACAATTAGAGTACACTGTTGGCTAGGGCTCTAAGAGCCTTGTGTGCTCCCGAGCGCCGCGAGCAGCGCTTTGGTCCGGTCGAGCCCCAGGCGCGTGGTGCTCCATCCGTAGTTTTCGATATAGGAAATGGCTTCCTGTGGTGTCATCATCTCTTATCCTCTCGATTCGGTCCCGGCTTCCGGCCGGATAGCTGCGGCGGAACTTCTATTCCGTCCGGAAGAAGTTTGCGTCTCCCGAAGCGCACAGTTTGTCGCCGACGTAGACCTGCGCGGTGAGATGCAGGGTCGTCCGCCCCGCGTGAAGGACCTTCGCCTCGATCCGGACTTCATCCCCGATCCGGACCGGCCGCAGGAAGGTTGAATGGAGGTCCAGCGTCACCGTTCTTTTGTAGCCGGTGCTGCTCCGGCTCAAGATGCCCATCGCAGAATCCATGAGCCAGACGATGAGCCCGCCGTGCATCGTGCCGAACGGATTGGCCTCCTCTTCCGACACGGTGTGACGAAGCGTCAGCGTCCCCGCTTCCGCGTCGCAGCTCTGCGGCTCCAGGAGGATCCTCGAGCAGATGTCATTGCCCTTCTGCAGCCGTAAAGCGAGTTCTTCCCGGACGAGCCGTTCCATTTCTTCCTGTGAAACACGATTTGCCATCTCTGCGACCTCCTTTTCACCCATCTTACCATATGCGTCCGGGAGAATCAAATCCCGGAGGGCATCCGCGGTTGCCCGGATACGGCTGTTTATGGTATACTGGCATCACAAAAAAAGGAGGACCGGGGCATGAAAAAGAGCATCAAAGTCGGCATGCTGGGGATCGGCAACATCGCGAAGGGCACCTACCGGGCGCTGGAGATGAATCACGACAAGATCGCGGAGACGACGGGTCTGGAGATCGAGATCACGAAGATCCTCAACCGCGACCCGTCCAGAGACCGCGGCATCGACATCCCGAGAGAAAAATATACAACGGACGTTCAGGAGATCCTGACGGATCCGGAGATCAGCATCGTCGTGGAGCTGATCGGCGGGATCGAACCCGCGACCTCGTACATGGCGGAAGCGCTCCGGAACGGCAAGAGCGTCGTCACAGCCAACAAGGCGGCGATCGCCGCAAACGGCCTGCTGCTGGCGGATCTGGCGCAGGAAAACCACGTCCTGCTGCGCTTTGAGGCGGCCGTCGCGGGCGGCATCCCGATCCTGACCTCCCTGACGACCGCGCTTTTGTCCAATCACTTCACGGAAGTCCACGGCATCCTGAACGGCACGACCAACTACATCCTGACGCAGATGGATGAATACGGAAAGGACTACGACGAAGTCCTTCGGGACGCACAGGTCAAAGGGTTCGCCGAAGCGGACCCGACCGCGGACGTGGAGGGCTACGACGCCGCGAACAAGCTCTCGATCCTCATCTCGCTGATTTTCGGGACCGAGGCCGCGCCGGAAGCGATTCCGACGCAGGGTATCACCGGTGTCGACAAGGAGGATATCGATTTCGCGCAGGAATCCGGGCACCGGATCAAGCTGCTGGCCAGCGCCATGAGCGAGGTGAGCTACT
>CAYLSR010000417.1:0-1923 GCA_964385855.1 uncultured Mogibacterium sp. | reverse complement strand
TCAGCATCGCGTAATTGGCCTCTCCGTACGACGTGAATTACGGATTGTCCGTATCGCGTTTAAACGCGATCTTGACGACCGGCGTCAGGTAGGTCAGCGCCAGCAGCGCGCTGACGATGAGCGTCGCGACGAAGAACGGCTTGCCCATCGAGACCGCGCCCATGATGATGTTTGCCTTGCTGACGAATCCGACAAAGAACGGGAATCCCGCGACCGCCAGCGACGCGGCGGTGAACGCGGTCATCGTCACCGGCATGCGGCGGCCGATCCCGACCATTTCACTGATGTTTTTCTTGTGTGTTGTAACGAAGATCGCGCCTGCGCACATGAAGAGCGTGATCTTCATAAACGCGTGTGCGACGATATGATACAGCGCCCCTGCCGCAGCGAACGGCGAGAGGATCGCGATACCCAGAATGATGTACGACAGCTGACCGATCGTGGAGAACGCCAGCCGCGCTTTGAGGTTGTCCTTCCGGATGGCGATGAGCGAGGAAACCAATATGGTGGCCACGGCCATCCACGCCAGAAGATCCGCGCCGCGGCAGTATGCCGCCATGGCCGGTCCGAATACATAGAGAACGATCCTCAGCGTGCAGAAGGCGCCCGCCTTGACGACCGCCACCGCGTGCAGCAGCGCGCTGACCGGAGTCGGCGCGACCATGGCCGCAGGCAGCCAGCTGTGAAGCGGCATGACGCCCGCCTTGACGATGCCGGCGCCGATCATCAGGATGAAGAGCACGAGCGCCCAAGGCATCGGAAGCATCTCCGGCGTCAGGAAGCCGCCGGCCTTGAAATCCAGCGTGCCGCTGACCGCATAGATCACGACCATCCCGGCAAAGAACAGCTGCCCGCTGATGAGCGTATACGCCAGATATTTGCGGCCGGACTGCGTCCCTTCCTCGTCCCGGTAGTGAACGACGAGCGGATACGTCGCGACGGTCAGAACTTCATAGAAGATGAAGAACGTCAGCAGGTTGGCCGAGAAGCAGATCCCGGTCGCCGCGGACAGGCACATCGCGAACGCCGAATAGTAACCGGTCTGATTCTTTTCCCCGTGTCCCCGCATGTAGCCGACCGAGTAGCACGAGGTCAGGATCCACAGCGTCGAGGCGACGCACGCAAAGACCATGCCGGCAGGATCGACACTGAACGCCAGATCCACGCCTTTGACGATCGGAAGGACCGTGAGCTCGATCGCCTCCCCCGCCAGGACGGCCGGGATCATCGAATAGACCAGCACGATCTTAGCCGCGGCAGCGAGGAACGTGATCGCCTCCCGCACGTTGCGGTGTATATGGTCGCCGAGGACGTAGATCAGTCCGGAGGCTGCAAGCGAAACAAGCACCGCGAGGGCCGGCCTCAGATTCATATCGAACATACAGCCACCCCCCTCAGCGTCAGCAGCAGGATATCAACGATCTTCACGTTGAACACGCCCAGCAGCAGGATCAGCAGGAAACAGCAGACGATCGGGATGACCATCGTCATCGGCAGCTCCAGCGCGCTCTTTTTGCGCGACTGATCCGGGATCTCCCGGGAGGCCTGGATAAAGACTTTTTCGATCAGTTTAAAGAAATACACCGCGTTGAGCAGGCTGGACAGGACCAGCACGGCGATGAAGATGTATTCATGCGCCGAAGCCGCGCCAAGCGCAAGATACCACTTGCTGAAGAACCCGACCGTCGGCGGGATCCCGATCATGGAAAGCGCTCCGATCGTCAGCAGTCCGCCGGTCAGCGGCATGGACTTGTAGATGCGGCCGAAATCCTCGAGCTTATACGTGTGATACTTGTAGCTGATCGCCGCGGTGGCGAAGAACAGTCCGCCCTTCATGAACGCGTGCCCCAGCATGTGCAGGAACGATCCCGCGAGCGCGTACGGCGTACCGATGGCGAAGCCCAGGCTGATATAGCTGATCTG
>CAYLSR010000416.1:0-1930 GCA_964385855.1 uncultured Mogibacterium sp. | reverse complement strand
TCGTCCTTGAGCGCCCGGATCAGCCGGTTGGCCGCCATCGGCTTGAGCAGACCGGTCATGTCCTTGATGCCCAGGATGTGCGTGCCTCTCCGCTCGAGCTCCTTCGCCATGTTGACGTAGTACTTCAGGTTGTATTTTTCTCTGGACTCGTCCAGGATGTCGCCGGTATAGCACATGCAGGCTTCCGCGATCATGCCCTGATTGAGCGTCTCATCGAGCGCGATCTCCATGCCCTTGATCCAGTTGAGCGAATCGAAGATGCGGAAGACGTCGATGCCGGCCTTCGCGGATTCCTTTACGAACGCGCGGATCGTGTTGTCCGGATAGTTTTTGTAGCCGACCGCGTTGGCGCCGCGGATCAGCATCTGGAACAGGACGTTCGGGATCTCCTCGCGGAGCGTCTCGACTCTCTCCCACGGATCCTCTCCGAGGAAGCGCATCTGGACGTCGAACGTCGCGCCGCCCCACATTTCGTAGGAGAAGAAATCTCTGCCGTAATCCGCCATCGCCGGCGCGATCTTGACGAGATCTTTGGTGCGCATCCTCGTCGCGATCAGGGACTGCTGCGCGTCACGGAACGAGGTATCGGTCAGGAGCAGCTTTTTCTGCGAGAGCGCCCAGTCCGCGACGGCCTTCGGGCCCATCTCGTCGAGCATCTGCTTGGTGCCGCGGAGTCTTCCGACTTTGCGCTTATCGATGTCCGGAACGACCGGCACGTTGAAGTGCCTGCGTTCGCCTTTGACCTCGTTGACGATCTTGTTACCGAGGAACTCCAGCACCTGCTGCTCGCGGCTCGTGACGGAGCGGATGTTCAGGAGCTCCGGATTGTCCGCGATGAAGCCCGTGTTGCAGTTGCCCGCGCGGAACGTCGGATGGTTGAGGACGTTGAGCAGGAAGCCGATATTGGTCTTGACGCCCTCGATCTTCATCTCCTTGAGCGCGCGGATCGCCTTGTTGACCGCGTCGTTGAAGGTGCGGGCGTGCGAGCAGATCTTGACCAGCAGGCTGTCGTAGTACGGCGAAATCACCGAGCCGGTGAAGCCGTTCCCGCCGTCCAGACGGATGCCGAAGCCGGCTGCGGAGCGGTACATGGAGATCGTGCCGGTGTCCGGCGCGAAGTTGTTCGCCGGGTCTTCCGTCGTGATCCTGCACTGGATCGCGTAGCCGTTCAGCCGGATGTCCTTCTGGCTATGGATGTTGATCTTCCAGGAGTCGAGCGGATAGCCCTCCGCAACCAGAATCTGCGCCTGGACGAGGTCGATGCCGGTCACGAGCTCGGTGACGGTGTGCTCGACCTGGATCCGGGTGTTCATCTCGATGAAATAGTGGTTGCCCTGCTTGTCCAGGAGGAATTCGCAGGTGCCCGCGCTGCGGTAGTTCATGGACTTCGCCAGCTTGAGCGCGTCATTGCAGATCGCCTCGCGCTGCTCCTCGTTGATGCAGAGCGATGGTGTGAACTCGATGACCTTCTGGTGGCGGCGCTGGACCGAGCAGTCTCTGTCGTAGAGATGCACGACATTGCCGTACTTGTCGCCGAGGACCTGCACTTCGATGTGCTTCGGCTCCTCGAGGTATTTCTCGATGAAGATGTCTCCGTTGCCAAACGCCTTGACCGCTTCATTGTGCGCGCTCCGGAACTGCGGCAGGAGTTCCTCCTCCGACCGGACGATCCGCATCCCGCGTCCGCCGCCGCCCGCGGCTGCTTTGAGCATGACCGGGTAACCGCACTGATTCGCGAATTCGATCGCCTTCTGCTCGGAGGAGATCGCTTCATCCACGCCCGGGATCGTCGGCACGCCGACCTTCTCCGCCACGAGCTTGGACTGGATCTTGTCGCCGAGGCTGTTCATCATCTGGTGTGTCGGCCAGATTAACTCGATGCCGCTCTTTTCACTGGCCTCCTCGAATCCGGCGTTCTCCGCCAGGAACC
>CAYLSR010000415.1:0-1945 GCA_964385855.1 uncultured Mogibacterium sp. | reverse complement strand
CGGTCAGGCCTTTGCCGCTCCTGGCGGCGTTCGTCAGGTCCTTTTGGGCGGACTGTTCTCCGGTCAGCAGTTCGCTGTAGAACCGGATCGCTTCCTCCACCTCCCCGTCAAAGCAGATGTGCCCTTGATCCATCACGATGCACCGGTCGCAGAGCTCCCGGATGGTGTTCATGTTGTGGCTGACGTAGAGGATCGTGCGGTTTTCATCGCGTGCCGCGCTGAGCATGCGCTGGATGCACTTCTTCTGGAATGCGATGTCGCCAACCGCGAGGACTTCGTCCATGATCACGATCTCGCTGTTCAGGTGCGCGGCGACGGAGAAGGCCAGCTTGACGTACATACCGCTGGAATACCGCTTGACAGGCGTGTTGATGAACTCCCGCACTTCCGAAAAATCGATGATCTGTTCCAGGACCGCGTCGATCTCTTTCCGGTTCATGCCGAGGATCGCCCCGTTCAGGTAGATGTTTTCGATCCCGGTCATCTCCCCGTGGAACCCGGTGCCCACCTCGAGCATGGAGGTGACCCGGCCGTAGAGATCGATGGAACCGCCGGTCGGGGCGGTGACTCTGGAGATCAGCTTCAGCAGAGTGCTCTTGCCCGCGCCGTTGCCGCCGATGATGCCGAGGCATTCACCCTGATAGACGGTCAGATCGACGTCCTCCAGCGCGTAGAAGCGGGTGCCCTTCATGCGGGAAGCCTCTCCGATCTTGCTGTTCGGATCCTCCCGGCCTCTGCGGAGCGCCCACCACGACTGCAGGTCCTCCTGCAGCGTCCCGCGGCCGACCTCGCCGAGCCGGTAGACCTTGTCCACATGATTCAGTTGTATCATTACCTTGCGGTCGGTCATTGATCTTGCCTCTTTTCGGTACTGCACTGACGGATCAGGCAGGACCACTCCTGAATGATCTTTTCCGGACGGAAGGCCTCCGCGGAAACCGCTGCCTGTTTCCCGAGCTGTTCCCGGAACGCAGGGTCGTCTGCCAGAAGCGAGAGCGCCTGCGTCAGCTGCGCTTCATCCCCGATGTCCGTCAGCAGGCCGTTCACGCGGTCTGTGATCACATCGACGGAGCCCTCGCACCTTGTCGAGATGCACGGGAAGCCCATCATCATGCACTCCAGCAGGGCGTTCGAGAGCCCCTCGTAATCGCTGGAGAGGACGAAGATCTCCGCGTCGGAGACGGCCTTATGGATCTCCGTCACGTTCCCGTGGAACAGGACGCGGTCCCGGATCCCGAGCTCCTCCGCGAGCGCCTCGAGCGCCGGCTGCAGTTCACCATCTCCGTAGAAGGAGAGGGTATAGGCCGGATGCGTTTCGGCGAACGCAGCAAAGGCGCGGATCAGCATCGCCTGGTTCTTCTGCGGATTCAGCCGGCCGATGTTGACGATCCGGTGCGCGGTCTCCGGCTGCCGCATACAGGTGACACGGACGGGATTCCGGATGATCGTGCTGTGCGCGCGGATGCGCTCGTCGAACAGTCCCCGGACGACGGAAGACTGGAAGACCACGTGGTCCGCCTGCCCGTAGATCGAGCGGATCTCCTCCATGTGCTCCGGCTCCCGGCGGGCGGGATTGTTCCGCTCGGAGCAGATGACGGCCTCACCGGACGCCGTGCGGACGTTGATCCCGTTCATCCTGAACATCAGCGAGATGGCCGCGACCGGCTGGAGCCTGCGCTTCAGGACCCGGATGTACTTCTCCTGCATCTGACCGTTCGTCTCCGCCGGTTCCAGGAAGTCCGGGACGAGGATCGTCTCCACGCGGGGATCCAGCGGGTAGGTCTCGCCTTTCTCGCTGAGGTAGATCAGGATCACCCGGTACTCGTCTGCGAGCCCGGACGCCAGCGTACAGGCGACCCGTTCCGCGCCCCCTCCGTAGAGAGAATAGACCATGACGAACACGGTCCTGCGGGAAGAGCGCCGGACCTTGTAGGCCGTGCTGAAC
>CAYLSR010000414.1:0-1954 GCA_964385855.1 uncultured Mogibacterium sp. | reverse complement strand
ACAGCAGATATTGCAACGGTTACGCTTCCATTCCCCTGACTCTGCTTCTCGACGGCGCATCGACCATCGGTCCTCCTGTGTAGACGCGGGCTTTTTCCTCTCCCCGGAGAACGCGGTCGACGCCGCCGGCCAGCGCTTCCATCTCGAAAGTCCCCGGGATGACAGAGACCGGCGCAATGAACTGCACCCGCTTGATGACCGCGCTTGTGAACGGCTCGCAGTATGCGATCCCGCCGGTCAGGATGATTTTGTCCACGTTTCCGTCGACGACGGTCGCGATCGCTCCGATATTCTTCGCGAGCTGCAGCACCATCGCGTCAAAGACAACCTCGGCAAATTCATCCCCTTCTTCGATCATCTGAACGACATCCCGGATATCTGTCGTTCCGAGATATCCTTTCAGGCCGCTCTCTCCCTTGAGCAGCTTCTGGACTTCCTTTTCGGTATACTGTCCGGAGAAACAGAGGCGGACAAGCTTCCTACATGGGACGCCGCCCGACCGTTCCGGCGTAAAGCAGTTCTCATCATCGCCGAAGAGGTCTTTGATTGTTCCGTTGACCAGCAGATTGGTAGAACAGCCGCCGCCCAGATGGCAGACGATATAGGTCTGTTCGTAGACGGACGTCCCGTCCTTGCGGGCCTGCTCAAACGCGACCGCGCGGCTGTTGAGCACGTGCGTCAGAAACGGTCTTGAGATCTCCGGCATGCCGGACAGCGTGTAGACCTCTTCCGGTTTACCGGTTCCGCAGACCAGATCATAGGCAAACGCCGGTACATTACATTCCCTGCGCATCTCATTGGCGATCATGATCGCAAGATTCGCAGCGTGCGGATTGATCGTATCTCTCGCGAGCTCGGTAAAATGATCATCGACCACGTACGCTCCGGTCTCAAGTTCGGCGACACAGCCTCCGCGCGCCGCGATCCCGTCGAGATCCGCGACCGTCCTCCCGTTCCTCTTCAGGAAGTCGTAGACCGCAGCCTTCCTCATCTCGAGCTGATCGTTGATCTCGCGGTATTTCGCCAGCTCTTCTGCCGGATGCGCCAGAGACTCCGAGCAAAGCTCGTGCGTTCCCTCGTACAGAGCGACCTTTGTTGAAGTTGCTCCGGGATTGATCACAAGAATCAGATTTGCCATTTCACACTCCATTCTGCCGCAATTCGGCTTTCATCGTCCGCATTAACAGATCTGTTCTTCGCAGAATCCCCGGATGAGTGCATCCGCCATCCTTCTCCCGCGCGCCCGGATATCGAACCGGCCTTCTTCGATCCGCCATTCGATCAGGATCCCCCGGTTCATGATGATGAAGCTCTCCACGATGTCTTCCGGACTGAAGTCTTTCCGGATCGCCGAGCTGCGGTAAAAATCCAGGACCAGTTCCTCCAAGAGGCTGAAGTACACCTTACCGAAATCCGGCTTCAGCACTCCCTGCTCCGGATACTTGATGCTGTGGACGAAGCACTGATAGAGGAGTTCCTCGCGGGAATCGATCACCAGCGCTTCTCCGCTGAAGTCAATCAGCCTTTCTGCAGCCGTCATTTCCACGGATGCATACCGCTCCTTCAGCTCAAGGTACTGCTGATCGACCTGATCCGTCATCACGACCGTCAGCGAATCCTTGTTCGGAAAATAATGGTAGATATTCCCGACAGAACAACCGGCCTCCTTCGCGATCTCATCCATCGTGACGTTCTCAAATCCGTATTGATCAAACAGACGGAAGGATGCCTTCTGGATCTTTTCCCTCATCTCGGCTGCCTGTCTCTGTCTGCTGTTCAGCTTTTTCATTCTGTCCCTTTCCTTCTGTAAAAACACTGCTGACGGGCCCGTGCTTGCGGAAAAAGCCTCTCCCACTGCCGGGTCACAGCGCCTCCGCCTGGCTGAGCGCGGCATCTCTGCCTTATTTTATATTTTTTTCAATTCTAAAAATGCTTTTTCAACATCTTCAACAGC
>CAYLSR010000413.1:0-1959 GCA_964385855.1 uncultured Mogibacterium sp. | reverse complement strand
ATCAAGCCATAAAGGCTGCCCGCAACTAACATCAGCACCATAATTGTCACTGTGATGTCCGCCTTGTAGAACCGGAAGTTCGGATGATCCATCACCGGCTCGAGCGTCTCGAGGTTGCCCGCGTAGGTCAGCGCGTCCAGCGCCAGGATCTCGTCCTCCGGGTGCGCGTCCAGCATATAAAAGACAAAGTTGCTTCCGATAAATCCGGCTGCGCTGGTCACAAGCGTTTTCATATGATTTCAGATCCTTTCAAGGTTAATTTGCAAGTTCCGTCCGTCTTTTCTCCCGCCGGATCCCGACCCACAGGATGATCCCGAGGAGCACCGTCAGCACCGTCATGATGACCGCGTACAGGACCGTTGCCCCGCGCATCCCGGCAGTGCGGACGAATGGTCCGGAGAGCACGAACGCCGCGATGGCTGCCGCGCCGTAGCACCAGATCAGCGTCTGATGCCAGCGGATGATCGTGATCACCGTGTTGAAGAACACGCTGTAGGCCAGCATCCCGCCGCCCAGCATCACGATGCACAGCTCCGTCCGGTACGGGCTCAGATCCACGCTGAAGATCCACGAGAGCACCGGGATCCCGATCGTCGCCGCGACCGCAAGCCCCAGCACCGCGAGCCCCAGCACCACCAGCATCTGCCGGCGCACCAGCCGGTTGAACTTCCGGTATTCCTGCCGCGTCCAGACCTCCGCGTAGGAGGTCAGGATCGGGTTGAAGATGAAGTGCGCCACCAACTGGACCACGAAGGCCGGCATGAAGACGATGTTGTAGATCGCCTGGATTTCCTCCGTCAGGTAGGTGTCGATCGCGTACTTCGGCGCGTTGCTGAGGTACATGTTGAGGAACAGGCTGACGAAGAGCGAAAAGCCCTCGACGAACAGCATCTTGAGCTTCACGCGGTCGTAGCTCGCCTTGAGCTCGCAGTAATCCGTCACCGCGTTCATCGACGTCAGCAGCGCCACGACCAGCGACACCCCGAGGCAGACCGCGCACGCAATGATCAGGCTCTTCGTCACCAGGTAGGCCGCGCCAAACGCCAACATCTCCGCCACGTATCGGACCGCCGAAGACCGGGTCGCCACATCGAGCCGCCCCATCTGCTGCATCCGGCCGTGCGCCACGTCCGTGAACGCCTGGATGCACTTGAGCAGGTTGACCAGAAGGATAACCACGAACTTCTCGAGGTTGTAGTCCTTGAAGATCACCCCGTAGCAGCAGTACGCCACCGACGCCAGGATCATCACGATGCACGAGATCACCCGCGCCCCGTAGTACTCCGCAAACGAATACTTCTCGTGGATGTCCGAGGACTGGAACCGCCGCAGCCCGTACTGCCCGACGAAGAGCATCAGCGTCGCGACCGCGTAGGCGATGCTGAACACGCCCGCGTCGTAGATCCCGTGCGACCGGGTCAGGACGAGCGTCATCACCGGACACTCCGCGGCGTTGAGCATCGCGTTGATCGAGTTCCACAGATAGGTGCTCTTCGTGATATTGTCGGATTTTTCCAGAAGATCCCGGATCTTTTTCAGCATCGAAGCTCCTTCCGCGCCCGGCGGTCCTGCTCAGACCGCGTACCATTTCAATCTATCTTACCATTAATTCCCCTAAAGTTCAATCGCATCGCCCCTTGATTCATCCCTTCAAACATATTAGAATGTAAAGAGTATGAAATCTCATCAACAAGAGGAGAACCCATGTTGTATTCTATCGTGATCCCCTGCTACAAGTCCTCGCACACCATCCGTGATGTCGTCGAGCTGACCATGAAGCAGATGGATGAGATCCACCGCACCCCGTATGAATTCGTTCTGGTCGACGACTGCTCGCCGGACGACGGCGCCACACTGCGCGTGCTCCGGGAACTCGCTTCGGAATACCCCTGCGTCAAGGCGGTCTCGCTCGCCAGAAACTCCGGGCAGCAGAACGCCACCAAGGCCGGCCTCAACTAC
>CAYLSR010000412.1:0-1965 GCA_964385855.1 uncultured Mogibacterium sp. | reverse complement strand
CCGATCAAGCCTTCGGTGTTGAAGAACTGCATGTGCCTTACCAGCCCCTCTTTATCCTCTGGCTCTTCCCGATCATCACCAGCATTTATGCATGGTTCCTGATGAAAACCTCATATAACCTCGGATCAAAGTCGATCGGCTCTATGATCGCCTCCGGATGGTTCAACCGGATTCTGACCGGAGGAAGCATCCTCGGACTGATCATGGTCGGCGCACTGGCAGCAGGTTACGTCAGCCTGAGTACAACATTAACCTTCGTAGCAAACGGTGCTGAGACATCTCTGCAGGGTATCTTTGACAGTATCATGCCCGGGCTCCTGCCGCTTGGCGTCGTCTGGGGCGTCTACTTCTACTACAAGAAGTTCGGACAGAAATACGTCCGGCTGATCATCGGCATTCTGGTTGCATCCTGCATCCTCGCTGCGATCGGCATCGTATAAAACAGATTTTTTAGGAAAGGGGACTGCAATGCAGGAACAGTTGCGGGACATTATGATGGTCACGGCAGGTATGTATGGGAAGCGTTATTCCAAACGCCAGAAATCCCGCTTTGCTGCCTACATTCAGAACACGGCGAAAAAAGCCAGACTGCCATTCAGGGTTCCGGCAGCCGGAAACGGATCGGATGTCAGGAATCTGATTCTCGGAGATCTGAAAAAAGCAAGACTGGTTATTGTCTGTTCCTATGATACTCCGTCCAAAGCACTCCTGCCCGGAACAGTCTGGTACCCGTTCCATGCGTCGAAAACGCTGGAGGGCGAAAAGAAAGAGCTGATCTTTCGGATTGCAGCTGCAGTATTTTTCCTCGCTGCGTATGCAGCACTTGTGGTTCTCACCGGGTTCGGAAGTCTCGGATGGAAAGCAGTACCCTTTCATATTCTGGCAGCATTTATATCATTCAAACTGATTCTTGGCATTGCTAACCGGTACAATTTCAGAAGAAGCTCCGCCACACTCGCGGTGGTTCTGAACATCCTGAGAGAGAATACCTCAAAAGACATCGCCTATGTTTTTTTGGACAGGACGGCAAACGGATATGAGGGATTCGATGCGCTCAGGGAAGAAGACAAAAATCTAATAGACAAAAAGATTACGTTATTCCTCGGGAGTCTGGGCAAAGGGTCACACCTTTGCCTGGCGTCCGGAGGAATCCGGGAAATCACGAAGAGCAAAATGCTCTATTATCCGGAAGAAGGGATCGGGGGTCTGACAATGGAGAAGATCTCGGTCACCGAAGAAAGCAAAGAGCGCTGTCCGATGTTCTGTTTTGAAAGGGGATTGTACCTGATTCAGGCGGACAGCATGGAGGACGGAGAACCAGTTCTCACCGGAACACGCAGGAAAACCGATTGTGAGGCGGATTTCTCACAATTGGTTCAAATATATGAGCTTATTCAAAAAAATATTGACAGATTTATCAGATGAGGAGGCACTCGTGAGAATAGAGGAACACCCGATTCTGGGCACTTTTGAGAAGGGCAGGCAGGTGAAATTCACTCTGGATGGCCGTGAGCTGGAGGGTTATGAAGGTGAACCGATCGCCGAGGCACTCCGGGCTGCGGGCGTTAAAATCCACCGGTATACGACGAAGAAGCATGAGCCGAGAGGGATCTTCTGCGCGATCGGAAGATGTACGGACTGCGTGATGATCGTCGACGGAAAGCCAAATGTTCGTACGTGCATCACACCGCTCACAGAGGAGATGGAAATCCGTACGCAGCATGGTGTAGGACAGGAGGCAGACGCATAATGAAGAGATATGATATTATCGTCGTTGGCGCTGGCCCCGCAGGGCTGTCAGCTGCCACGGAAGCCGCTAAGCGCGGTGCAGACGTAGCTGTTTTCGATGAAAACGAAAGGCCGGGAGGCCAGCTGTTTAAACAGATCCATAAATTCTTTGGATCTAAAGAGCACCGGGCAAAAGAGCGCGGATTCCGCATCGGGGAACAGCTTCTTTCGGATGCG
>CAYLSR010000411.1:0-1970 GCA_964385855.1 uncultured Mogibacterium sp. | reverse complement strand
GTGTTGTTACTGTTGGTTTATGTCGATGTCCGGCGCCTCCGCGAACCGCTCGTCGTTGATGACGAGATTGAACTCTTCGCGGGAGTGTAAACCGGCCTCTACGCGGTTGTCCCACTTGATCGTCGCGGTGATCCGGTCGTTCTCGTAGCGGATCCGGTAGGCGATCCCGGCCTTGCGGAGATCCTGATCCTCCGTATCGAAATACACGGCGTGCATGTGGATCTCTTCCAGCTGATCCCTGTCGACATAATCGTCCAGCATCGGATCATTGAGGATCTTCTTCGCCAGTGCCGGATCATCCAGACGGTATTTGAATTCAGTTTCCATAAGTCACCTGCCCGATATTCTCTGCGGCGTGCTGCCGCGAACGATCGCTCGCGCCGACGCGGAACCGCGTCTCAGAGCGCACAAAGACCTGTGATAAACAGTATCAACCCATTCTACACAATCCGCCGTTATTTGTCAACGTTTTACCGCTTCCGGAGCGCTATACCGCACAGTACTGCCCTTCCACATACGTTTCTGTTGAAGCAAACCGCGGGATATGCTACGATTGTTTTATATTTCCGCGCCATGCAGGACAACGAGTACCTAATGGCTCTGGCAAAAGAATTCCATCTGATCGAAGATAAACTTCAGAAAAAGCTGCGGCGGCTCTCCGGGATCTCCTGGCAGGCCGCCGCTGTTTCATTACTTTCTCGTCAGCGGGATGAAGTCCCTAAGCATATGCCCTCCTGCCGGCAGCCGTTCCCGCACCACGTAAAAGCGGTGTACCCTCCGGCACACCGCGAATCGCTATTCGATGGTCTTCAGTTTGATTTTCGCGTGCTCCCCGATCAAAAGGAGCTCCGTCATCCGGATGAAATTGTCCGACAGGTCGCTCGCGTAGAACCGGTCGAGCTGGTCATTGGGCTCCGCCAGTTGATCCCGCTCCCGCAGGATCACGGCCGCCTCGTTGATGACCTCCGCGGAGGAATTGTACAGCCGGAGATGCGGATAGAGCCTGCGGATGTTGGTCGCCACGAGCGGGTAGTGCGTGCAGCCGAGGATCAGGTACTCAAAGTCGTTCTCCTCGACGAACCCGTCCATGTAGTGCCGGAGGGTGAGGTCCATGATCTCGTCGTCGATGATCCCCTCCTCCACCAGCGGCACGATCGCCGGGCACGCCAGGCTGTACGTCCTGACGGATGGATCGTACTGGTGGATCATCTGCGCATAGACGTCGCTCGCGATCGTCACCTTGGTCCCGATGATGCCGACGCTCCGGATGCCGTCCTGCACCGCCCTGCGGGCCGTCGGCTCGATCACGCCCAGGATGGGGATCTCCGGATACCGCTCCCGCAGCAGATCAAGCGCCATCGCGGTCACCGTGTTGCAGGCGATGTCGATCATCTTGACGTCCTTGCTGACCAGATAATCCGCGATCTGCACCGCAAACTCCCGGATCGTGTCCGGCGACTTGGAGCCGTACGGCGTCCTGGCCGTATCGCCGTAATACAGGACGGTCTCGTTCGGCAGGAGCCGCTTGAGGACCGGGATGCTCGTGAGCCCGCCCAGTCCGGAATCAAAGAATCCGATCGGTCTGTTGTCCATGCTTTGCCTCTCGCTCCGCGGGCGGCCGGCAAGCCGGTTCCCGCATAAAATAAAATCGCCGGAGCGAATTCCGGCGATCGACTGGTGCGGATGAAAGGACTCGAACCTTCATGATTTGTGGTCACACGGACCTGAACCGTGCGCGTCTGCCAATTCCGCCACATCCGCTCATTTCTTAACGCAAGTGTTATTATACATCAAGCATTTACGTTTGTAAAGGATTATTTCAAAAAAACTGCCGAGACCCCGGACCCTCCCGGGCTCTCGGCAAACGTCTTTTTTCCCCGCCGGATCAATCCTCCTGGCTCATGATCAGATCGAAGTCCTCGACAGCCTTGGAAAACTCCGCGTCGTCGTCGATCTCGATCAGCTCGAAG
>CAYLSR010000410.1:0-1971 GCA_964385855.1 uncultured Mogibacterium sp. | reverse complement strand
CAGATGGTAATCGAAGGCATGACATTGGGAATGATCACCCTGAAGAGCGTCTGCCACTTGGTTGCTCCGTCAATCTTGGCCGCCTCGATCATGTCCTCGGGCACCGCCTGGAGTCCGGCGATGTAGATGATCATCATGTAGCCGATCTGCTGCCAGCACATCAGGATGATCAGGCCCCAGTACCCTGCCGACGAATTGAGCGCGAGGAGCGGCTTGCCGACGTTGGACAGGATGCAGTTGATCAGGATCTGCCAGATGTAGCCGAGCACGATCCCGCCGATCAGGTTCGGCATGAAGAAGATCGTCCGGAACACGTTCGTCCCGCGAAGCTTCCGGGTCAGCAGGAGCGCCAGCCCCAGGCCGCCCACGTTGATCAGGATGATCGAGACCACGGCGAAGCTGACGGTAAACCCGAACGAGTGCCGGAAGGTCGCGTCCGTAAATGCGTATTTGTAGTTTGAGAACCCCACGAAGGTCGCGTTGTTCACGGTCGTGAACCGGCAGAAGGACAGGTACAGCCCTTCGATAAACGGTACGATAAAGCCGATGGTGAACGCGGCCAGCGTCGGGGCGACAAAAAGCGGTGAATATTTCCGTAGCGTTTTGTTCATATTCCCTTTGCACCTCCTGTGAAAACAGGCAGGCAGTTGTTGACTGCCTGCCTTTCAAGCCAAATCAGATATTTCGATGTCGAAACAGATCAGATCCGCTTTTAGCCTTCATTCGCAAGCGCGTACTCAGTAGCCCAGCCGTCCACGAACGCAGTGACGACGCCTGCCCAGTTATCATCGCTCTGATCAGCAGCGTAAGCGGTCAGCGCTTCGCCGACACCGTTCTTCCACTCTTCGGAAGGCATCGTGGTGAAGTTCCAGGATACCGGTACGAGGCCCGCAGCGGTATTCGCAACATCCTGCTTGACGAATCCGTTGTTGGACTCAACAGCAGCCTTGAACGGGATGGTGAAGCCCATCTCGTTGGACATCGCCTGAGTACCCGTCTCGGAAGTGACGCACCAGTTCATGAAGTCCAGTGTCGCCTGGATATCTTCTTCCGAAGCATTCGCGTTTACGCACCAGTAGTTCTCAGTGCCCGTGCAGAGACCCTGATTCGCTTCGTCGCCGACGCCGAAGTAGATCGGAATCATGGTGACTTCGTCCTCGCTGAGTCCGCCTTCACCGGTGACATTGCCCCACTCCCAGGAACCGTTCTGGAAGAAGACCGCTTCGCCTGCCATGAACTCGTTTCTGGAGTCATCGCCGGTCTTGTTTGCGAGTTCCGCCGGATCGCAGGTGCTGTTGTTGATGTAGAGATCCCATATCGCCCTGTAGTTGTCAAGATAGGTGCCCTTGATCGCGTCTGTGGACTCGATGCCGTCCGCCTGATACTCGAAGTAGATCGGCAGGTTTGCAAGGTGGGTCTTGAATCTCCAGTCAGAAGATCCGTCCATACCTGCAGAAGTGAATGCCGCGAAGCCGAGCTCGTCCTTGCGGGCGGTGATGTCCTCAGCGACCTTCTTCAGGTCTTCGAAGGACTTGATGTCGTCGACCGAGTAACCCGCCTGCTCCAGCAGGGTCTTGTTGACGATGATACCATAGGACTCGATGACGTATGCGATACCGTCGACCGCTTCGCCATCCTTGAGCGCGAACGAGTCGCTGGTCAGCTGGCCGTAGACTTCGGAGCCCGAAAGATCATAGCAGCTGTCTTTCCAGTTTGCGAGTCCGACCGGTCCGTTGACCTGGAACAGGGTCGGCGCGTCGCTCTTGCCCATCTCGGACATCAGCGTCGTCTCATACTCGCCGGATGCTGCGGTAACGACGGTGACCGGAACGCCGGTCTCTTCCGTATATGCTGCCGCAAGTGTCTGCCACTGCTCATCCGCTTCCGGCTTGAAGTTCAGATAATAGACCTTGCCGGTGCCATCAGAGCTTCCCTCGTCACCGCCGCCGCCGCAGCCTGCAAAGAGCATGC
>CAYLSR010000409.1:0-1973 GCA_964385855.1 uncultured Mogibacterium sp. | reverse complement strand
AGATGCCAAATGGAGAATTTGAAGCTGGTACTTCTAAATTAGATAAGAGAGATAGGGCTGTGACACGGTCGTCCTCGGACTGCCGCTCAATCTTGACGGATCGGACAGCGTTCAGACGGAAAAAGTCCGCGCGTTCCGAACCATGCTGGAGAACAAGATGCGAAGCTCCGGCATGGCTCATATTCGCGTGGAATGGCAGGATGAACGGTTTACGACGGTGATCGCGGAACGGGTGCTCATCGAGGCAAACGTCCGGCGAAAAGCGCGCAAAGAAGTGATCGACAAGCAGGCGGCGATCCTCATTTTACAGAGTTATATGGATAAGGTGGGAAATGAACAGTAAGACATCATTACAGACAGGCCGCTTCTTCACTTCCAACAGTTACTGGGGCAGGGGCATCCTCATCGGCATGACCGGAAAAGGGAGGATCGCCGTTGCCTATTTTATCATGGGAAGAAGCCAGAACAGCCGCAACCGCTATTTCTTTGAAGAGGGCGATAATGTGGTCATCGCGCCACACGACCTGTCCAAAGTCGAAGATCCGAGCCTCATCATCTATTATCCGGTGCGTCGGAACGGAGACTGCCTGATTGTGACGAACGGCGACCAGACGGATACGGTCGACGAGTACCTGACGAAGGGACTGACCTTTGAAGATGCCCTCAGAACGCGGAGATTCGAGCCTGACGCGCCGAATTTCACCCCGAGGATCAGCGGCATGGTCGATCTCAAAACAGGCGATTTCAAGCTGAGCATCCTCAAGAATATCGATGGCAAGGGGGAACTCTGCGGAAGGAATTTCTTTGAATACGCGCCGATCCCGGGCGAGGGACGCTTCCTTCACACCTACGAGCGGAATGAAAATCCGCTCCCGACCTTTGAAGGTGAACCGTGGAGAGTGGCGGTCGAAGACGACCTCGATGCGTTCACGCAGAGGATCTGGAACGACCTCGATGAAGAAAACAAGATCTCACTGGTGACGATGCAGATCGATCCGGCGGATGGCGCGATCGAACGCAGGATCCTGAACAGGAGGCTGGGTGACTGATGAACAGCAAGACAGAATACAAATCTCCGCTTTCCACCCGGTATGCCAGCAAGGAGATGAAGTACATCTTCTCGGAGCAGAAGAAATTCACGACCTGGCATGAGCTGTGGATCGCGCTCGCCAAAGCCGAGCAGAAGCTTGGACTGAATATCACGGATGAGCAGATCGGGGAGATGGAGGAGAACAAGGACATCGTGGACTTCGAGGTCGCGGAAGCGCGCGAAAAGGAGGTCCGCCACGATGTCATGAGCCACGTCTACGCGTACGGCAAGCGCTGCCCGAAGGCCGAGCCGATCATCCATCTCGGCGCGACATCCTGCTACGTCGGCGACAACACCGATATCCTGCTGATGCGCGACGCGCTGAGACTTCTCATCGATAAGGCGGTCCAGGTAGAGCTGAACCTCGCGAAATTCGCCCTGAAGCACAAGGATCTCCCTTGCCTGGGCTATACGCATCTGCAGCCGGCGCAGCTGACTACCGTCGGCAAGCGCGCGACCCTGTGGATGTACGACCTCGCGCTGGACATCATCGAACTCGAGAGGAGGCTCGAAGATCTTCGGCTGCTGGGTTCCAAAGGGACGACCGGCACGCAGGCGAGCTTTATGGACCTCTTCGAGGGTGATGAAGACAAAGTGCGCAAGCTGGATGCGCTGATCGCGGAGGAATTCGGCTTCAGCGGGTGCGTTCCGGTGTCCGGGCAGACGTATTCGAGAAAAGTTGACTATAATGTGTTATCGTCACTTTCCGGGATCGCGCAGAGCGCATCCAAATTCTCGAACGACCTCCGGATCCTGCAGTCGTTCGGAGAGATGGAAGAGCCGTTCGAAAAGAATCAGATCGGTTCTTCCGCCATGCCCTACAAGCGCAACCCGATGCGTTCCGAGCGCATCACGTCTTTGGCGCGCTATGTGATGATCGACG
>CAYLSR010000408.1:0-1975 GCA_964385855.1 uncultured Mogibacterium sp. | reverse complement strand
TCACGTTTTGAAAGAAAGCTAGTTAATAATATTAAGGCTACTTTTGAATGTGAAGCGGCTTCATCAACAAGCTGACGCACCACCTGATCGACGCGTTCCGAAGCACGCTCGAGGAGGCGAAGTACGCGGACGTCATCGTGCACGTCGTGGACGCTTCGGATGAGCAGGCGGACCTGCACTGCCACGTCGTCTATGAGACGCTCAAGGAGCTCGAGGTGACGGGCAAGCCGGTCATCACGCTGTGGAACAAGTGCGACCTGCTGGAGGAGGACCAGATCCTGACGGACTTCCGCGCGGATGTCTCCGTGCGGATCTCGGCGAAGACCGGGGAGGGCATCCCGGCGTTCTACGAGGAACTCGAGAAGATCCTGCGCGAGCGGCGGCGTTATGTGGACATCGTCCTGCCGTACAGCCTGACCGGCGTCGTGGCGCAGATCCGAAAGTACGGACAGCTTCTGAGCGAGGAGTACGAGGCGGAGGGCATCCACATCACGGCGTACGTGCCGCCGGAGATCCGGCTGCCGGAATGATAAATGTAATACTTAAAGGGAGGGACATTATGATATCCTGGAACGATCTGGATACACTGAAATCTTATCAGGCACTGAAGGACGGCCGGAAGACCGTCGATCTGAAAACCGTGCTCGGCGGAGAAGCCGGCGCGGAGCGCGTGGGCGCGTATCAGGCGCCGATGGGCGCGGGCATGACCTACAGCTATGCCGCGAAGCAGGTCGATGACGAGATCCTGCGGGGGCTTGAGGCGCTCGCCGAGGAGGCGCAGCTTGCGGACAAGTTCGCGGAGCTCTATAGCGGCGCGATGATCAACACCGGCGAGAAGCGGCTCGTGCTGCACCACCTGACGCGCGGGCAGCTGGGAGAGCCGGTCATCGCCGACGGCGTCGACAAGCGCGCGTTCTACGTGGCGCAGCAGGAGAAGATCGCCGCGTTCGCAAAGAACGTCCACGCCGGAAAGATCCGGAACGCTGCCGGCGAGAAGTTCACGACGGTCGTGCAAATCGGCATCGGCGGCAGCGACCTCGGTCCGCGCGCGATGTACATCGCGCTGGAAAACTGGGCGAGGGCGAACGATGCGCTGAAGATGGAGGCGCGGTTTATCAGCAACGTCGATCCGGACGACGCGGTCAGCGTCCTCGGAACGATCGACGTAGCGCACACGATCTTCATTCTGGTCTCCAAGTCCGGGACGACGCTGGAGACGCTGACGAACGAGTCTTTCGTCAAGGACGCGCTGATCGGCGCCGGGCTGGATCCGGCAGATCACATGATCGCCGTGACGAGCGAGACTTCGCCGCTCGCGAAGAACAGCGGATACCTCGCGGCCTTCTTCATGGATGACTACATCGGCGGCCGCTACTCGTCGACTTCGGCGGTCGGCGGCGCGGTGCTGTCGATGGCCTTCGGCCCGGAGGTCTTCGCGCGGTTCCTGGACGGCGCAGCGGAGGCGGACCGGCTCGCGGCGGGGAAAGACCCGCTGCAGAACGCCGCGATGCTCGATGCGCTGATCGGCATCTACGAGCGCAACGTGCTCGACTACCGAACCACGGCAGTGCTGCCGTACGCGCAGGCGCTGAGCCGCTTCCCGGCGCACCTGCAGCAGGCGGACATGGAGTCCAACGGCACATCCGTCAACCGCTTCGGCGAGCCGGTCGGCTACAAGACCGGTCCGGTGCTCTTCGGCGAACCGGGCACCAACGGTCAGCACTCCTTCTACCAGCTGCTGCATCAGGGAAAGGACATCGTACCGCTGCAGTTCATCGGCTTCCGGCGGAACCAGTCCGGCAAGGACGTCGTGATCCAGGGCAGCACCAGCCAGCAGAAGCTGGACGCGAACGTCGCGGCGCAGATCGTCGCCTTCGCCTGCGGCAAAGAGGATGAGAACCGCAACAAAAACTTCGACGGAGGCCGTCCTTCGAGCATCATCGTCGGCGAGGAGCTGACGCCGGAGGCGCTCGGC
>CAYLSR010000407.1:0-1976 GCA_964385855.1 uncultured Mogibacterium sp. | reverse complement strand
GCCGCTTACCCCGATGTCCACGCTGTCTGAGGGCATCGTCGAGAGAAAGATCGAGTACGATCTGGTCAATGATTCCTGGACGTCCATCACCAACGGCGTCGGCGGCGTCTTCGGCGAAGGCATCTACCGCTTCGACGACATCGGCACGGTCGTAGAGCACAACCTCAAGAGAGAGCTCACGATGTCCAACAAGGATCCGCTGACCGCGAAGTACCGCATCATCCAGAAGATGAGAAACGGCAGAGAAGGCTGGCTTACCGACTGCGACATCGATGTGACGCAGACTGCGGACAAGGAAAACTTCTACATCACCGGATTCATGGATGCTTCCATCAACGGCGAGCATGTCTTCCATAAGGAATACGATGTAACCGTCCCGAGAAACGGAATCTGATACAAGACAGGATCTCCTGAAGCCACCCCGAATGAAATGCTCTCCAAATGGCTTCAGAGCAAATCGCAGCAGACAGCAATCCATGGTGCCCCGCATCATGGATGCTGCTGTCTTTAGAGAAAGGAGACAAAATGGGCAAGAAAAAAATCGGATTCTGGGAACTGGTCCTGATGAACGTTTCGGCATTGTACGGCATCCGGTGGATCGCGCGGTCGGTATCGGATTCGTATCTGGGCCTCGGCGCCATGCCGATGTGGATCATTCTGATGTTCCTCTTCTTCGTGCCGCAGGCGCTGATGTGCGCGGAGATGGCTTCGTCCTATCCGACGGACGGCGGCCTGAATGACTGGGTCAAGATCGCGTTCGGCACGAAATACGCGTTTCTGGTCAGCTGGATGCACTGGACGGCGCTGCTCTTCTGGTTCGCATCCTTCCTGACGTTCCTGTCGATCAACGTCACCTACATGATCGGCCGGCCGGACCTCGCCAACAACAAGTGGCTGGTTCTGGCGATGTCCATCCTCGTGATCTGGGTGCTTTCGATCGCGAGCATGCGGGGCATGAAGTTCGGCAAGTACTTCACCAGCGTCGGCTCCCTGGGGTCGACCGTACCGACAGTCGTGCTGATCGTCTTCGCGATTCTGGCGATCGCCATCCTCCACAAGGCGCCGAGCGCTTCGACTTACACGATCGCGGCGATGACGCCGAAGCTCAACATGAACTCGCTGGTCGCGATCTCGAGCATCATGTTCGCGTACACCGGCGCGCAGCTCACGGCGAACTTCATCTCCGAGATGGACAACCCGCAGAAGAACTACCCGAAAGCGATCATCTACGCGGCGGTCATCATCTGCGTGCTGTACTCGGTCGGTTCCGTCTGCATGACGATGCTGCTGCCGACGTCCGAGATCTACTCGTCCACCGGAACGCTGGACGCGATCGCGCGGGCGTGCGATCTGCTCGGGATCTCGCAGGCCTTCGTCCAGGTCATCGCGTTCGGCATCGCGCTGTCGGTCCTCGGGGCGCTCGTCCTGTACATCGCACAGCCGACCAAGATGCTCTTCGGCTTCGCGGAGCCGGGCATCTTCTCCGAGAAGTTCACGAAGACCAATGAGAACGGCATTCCGGAACGGGCGATCCTCTTCCAGGCCATTCTCATCAGCGTCATCCTCGCGATGGTGCAGATCTTCCCGTTCGTGGATACGATCTACAACGTCCTCGTCACGATGACCGCGCTGACGACGCTGTTCCCGTACCTCTTCCTCTTCCTGGCCTACGCCAAGATCAAGAAGGAGAAGGAGGACCGCGACGATCTGTTCATGATGACGAAGAACAAGAAGCTGGGCGTGAATCTCGGCTACATCGTCTTCGCACTGTGCTGCTTCGCGATCGTGTGCTCCGCGCTCCCGATCATGGGCAACACCCGCGACAACATCATCTATGAAGTCGAGATGATCGGCGGAGCGGTCGTGATCATCGTGTCCGGAATCATCATGTGGAATCGTTCCGGGCTCAAGAACAAGGTCACACCGATCCGTGACATCGAGCAGGGAAAGTTCAAGTAAGATGACAGTATGACAGG
>CAYLSR010000406.1:0-1982 GCA_964385855.1 uncultured Mogibacterium sp. | reverse complement strand
GGCAAGATCCTCGACAGCATCAAGCGGATCGCGATCGACGTCAACCGTTACCGTCAGCTCCTGCCGGGCGTGATCTACCGGTATCCGCCGGAACAGGACAAGGTTCCGTTCACGGAAGCCCCGGAAGTCTTCGACGGTCTCTTCGCGGATCAGCCGCAGCTAAGACATGATCCGCGTATGCTCCTTGGTAAAATCGGCGGCATCTCGCCGGCGGTCGCTCGCGAGTTGGCCGGATCGGCAGACCCGGGGCACCGGCTCGCGGCGATCCTCTCGTCCATCGGGGACGGTACCGCGGTACCGCGCGTCTATCTCGACGACGAACACCATCCGCGGGAATTTCATCTGACGGAACTGTCGGAGTATGACGGGCTGGAGACCCTGACCTTCGACAGCCTCAGCGCGTGCGTGGAATACTACTTCTCACACCGCGCGGAGTCCAACGTGATCCGCCAGAAATCCGTACCGCTCGAGCGTACGGTCCGCGCCGCGCTGGACAAAGCGCTCCTCAAGCGGCAGCGTCTGGCAGAGGATCTCCTGAAGGCGGAGAATTCCGAAAAATACCGGCTTTACGGTGAACTCCTGACCGCGAACCTGCATCAGGTGCAGGCCGGCGCCGGAGAAGTGACCGTCATCAGCTACTATGACGGTCAGCCCGTCACGATCCCGCTGAGCGAAAAACTCTCGCCGGCACGAAACGCGCAGAACTATTTCAAGCGGTACTCCAAAGCTAAGACCGCCGTACACGAGAAAGCCGGGCAACTGGAAGAGACCGACACCGATATCCGCTATCTGGAGTCCGTCCTGCAGCACCTCGAGACGGCCCGGACCGAAGAATCGCTCGATCAGATCCGCGAAGAGCTGATCGAGGCCGGCTATGTCCGGTACCGGGAACGCGGCGGGTACAAGAGAAAGACCGTGAAGCCCCAGCCGCTCACCTATACGCTGTCCGGCGGGCAGAAGCTCCTGGTCGGCCGGAACAACAAGGAAAACGACTGGCTCACCATGAAATACGCGGGCAAGACCGACCTCTGGTTCCACACCAAGGACATCCCGGGTTCTCACGTGATCCTCCCGATGGAAGCCGGCAAAACCGCTTCCGACCTCGCTCCGGCGTTGATTTACGAGGCCGCTGCCGTCGCAGCGTGGCACAGCAAGGCCAGGGATTCGGAAAACGTCCCCGTGGACTTCGTCCCGGTCCGGTACGTCAAGAAACCGACCGGCGCCAAGCCCGGCATGGTGATCTTCACGCACAACACGACGGTCTATGTGACGCCAAAGCTCCCGCAGGACAGATAAGAATTATCTGATATTTCAAAAGGACTGCCGCCCGGCAGTCCTTTTTTCATGCTCTGCGGATCTTCCGCAGCACCTCCCGGAAGTACTCCGGCAGCTCGCTGCTGAATTCCATGTATTCACCTGTCGACGGATGGATGAACCCCAGCGTCTTCGCGTGCAGCAGCTGACCGCTCAGCCCGAAAGGCTGCTTCGCCGGCCCGTACGTCGTGTCGCCGACGAGCGGATGACGGATCGAGCTCATATGCACGCGGATCTGGTGCGTCCTGCCCGTCTCGAGCCTGGCCGAGACGAGCGTATAGCGGCCGAACCGCTCCAGTACGCGGATGTGCGTGACCGCTTCCTTGGGGTTGCTCCCGTTCACCGCGCGTCGCAGGCGGTTGCGTTCATCCCGGCCGATCGGGGCATCGATCGTCAGTTCATCTTCCCGGATATTGTCAAAGCAAAGCGCCTGATATTCCCGCGTCATGCTGTGGACCCGGAGCTGCTCCGCCAGCGATTCATGCGCCCGGTCGTTCTTGGCGATCACCAGAAGCCCGCTGGTGTCCTTATCGATTCGGTGCACGATGCCCGGCCGGATGGTCCCGTTGATCGTGGAGAGCTGGTCGCCGCAGTGATACAGAATCGCGTTGACGAGCGTACCGTCCTCGTTGCCGGCGCTCGGATGGACGACCATGCCCCGCGCCTTG
>CAYLSR010000405.1:0-1986 GCA_964385855.1 uncultured Mogibacterium sp. | reverse complement strand
ACAGCCGCCTCATTATCTGTGCGTATTTCCAGAAGGACCATACACCCGAGGAGAGCGCCGCCTTCCTGCGAGAGCATTACGGC
This sequence comes from uncultured Mogibacterium sp., assembly GCA_964385855.1. GTDB lineage: Bacteria > Bacillota > Clostridia > Peptostreptococcales > Anaerovoracaceae > CAYLSR01. Next base: position 1,903 of record CAYLSR010000405.1, on the reverse strand, counting down.
ACCAACGGGGCAGGCTTCTATCTGGACGGGCGGCAGTATGCCGTTTGGTACGATCCCGAAGGCTTTCGCATCTCTCTGGGCGACACCGTGCAGGGCAGCATGACCATGACCCTCTCCTGGGCGGAGGCGGGCAAGCGCATACGGGAGCTGCTGGACTTGGGCCGGTACATGCCTCGGGAGGAGCTGATGCGGGTCAACGTGTACGAGCGCACGGCCCTGGCCGAGAGGCTGCTGTTCGTCGCCCGCGATCTCAGCGAAGAAGGCCGGAAGCAGGGCTTCCTGCCGAGCTTTCGTGCGCTGTCCGGCTCTTTTGACGATGAGCGCGACCAGATCGTATCGCTCATGGAGGAGCCGGGATCGTTGCAAACTCTGACGGATGAATGGCGCACCTTCACGAACGCCTACCGTGAGGATCGCGACCTGCTTCGTTTCCACTACCACCAACCCACAGAGCTGCTGCTACAGCTGGAGGACCTTCAGCGGGAGCCGGTTCGGTTTACTGTCGCCGAGGACTTTGATCCAACGCCCCAGCGATTCATTTCTCTGGACGAGATCGAACGCCTTCTGCGCGGGCCGGACACCGAGCGCGGCATGGAGGACCGGCTGGCCGTGTATGCGTTTTTCCTTGTCCATCCGGACGCCAAGGAGCGGGAGAAGGTACTGCGCAACATGCACGGCGTCTCCGGGTCATACGGAGGAAACGACAACATCTCCTACGATCCCAAAGGCGTCTCCTTCAGCCATGGTGATATGACGAAGCCCTACGCCAAAATCGAGTGGAACTGGACGAAGGTCCGGCAGCGGATCGAAACGCTGATCGAACAGAATCGGTTCCTTTCGCAGGCGGACCGGGAGCAGATGCCGGAATACGAGCGAAAACAGATCGCGGCCTCCATCGTCGTCGCCTATCGGGACGCACCGGAAGGATTCATCCGGCCATTCAACGGAGATCCCATCCTCCATTATACGGAGAACGTCACGGCAGTCCAAAAGCTGCTGCGTGACCCCATCCATGTGAGGGCTATCGCCAGCGAGCTCTCCCTGCTGACAGAAAGAACTTCGCCGGATGACCGCCACTTTGCGGACCGTCAGAACGCCGTCCGACAGCTGGCTGCTTATCGTGCGGGAGAGTTCTCCCTGTTCGGAGAGAAGCGTGAACCTATCCCGGAACCCATTGAAGAAAATGATCTCGACAGGGCGAAATGGCTGATCAATGCCTATTGTCAGGCTGAGTTCGGGTCGTATGCCGACTTCTCAGATCTATCTCATGTGGGTCTTGCGTATACCACGGACGAGGCGGATACCTACGAGATCAGCGTATTCGCTGACCTGGAGCAGAACCGCATCGTCTACCGGATCGACGATCAAGTGGTCAGGGAGGTGCAGACGGATTCCCTGGCGGAGCTGAACGAGTATCTGGAAGCCCTGGATTTCGGGGCTATGATCGCCGACGCGGAGGATGCGTACAGATCCGAAAGGGCAGAAACGGAGAAAGCAGAAGAGGAGGCCGTTTCGGAAAAGGCTCCCGAAGAAGTCAAATTCAACAGCATAGTAATCGACCTTCGTCCATCCTGGGAACGGGAAGAACCGAAGCCGGAGCCTGTGCCGGTCCAACCGGTCTCCAATGAACGGATCGACTACCGCATCATGGACGATCATTTGGGTGAGGGCGGCGCAAAGACCAAGTTCCAGCGGAACGTGACCGCCATTCGCAACCTGAAGCAGATCGAGTCCGAATACCGCCTCGCCACAACCGAGGAGCAGGAGATCCTGTCTCAATATGTAGGCTGGGGCGGCTTGCCGGATGCCTTCGACGAATCCAAGCCCCAGTGGAGCGAGGAGTATGCTCAGCTGAAGGAACTGCTGACGCCGGACGAGTACCGGTCTGCGCGGGCCTCTACCC
>CAYLSR010000404.1:1511-2000 GCA_964385855.1 uncultured Mogibacterium sp. | reverse complement strand
ACAGGATCAAATCGGATCTGGAGAACGAGATCCGCGAAAGGAGGAACGAAATCTCGAAGACGGAGCGGAGGATCCTTCAAAAAGAAGAGAACATCGAGCGCAAGCTTGAGAACTTCGAAAAGAGGGAAGACAATCTCGCCAAGCGCGAACGCTCCATGAACGAGAAGCACAAAGAAATCGATTCCTACATCGAGAAGCAGAAGCAGGAGCTGGAAAAGATCTCCGGCTATACTCGCGAAGAGGCGAAGCATCTGCTCCTTGAGGAGATCGAAAAGGATGTCCGCAAGGACGCTTCCGCGATGATCGCGCAGGTCGAGGCGGAAGCGAAAGATGAGGCGGACAAAAGAGCCAAAGACATCATCACGCTCGCGATCCAGCGCTGCGCGGCGGATCAGGTCGCGGAGACCACGGTCTCGGTCGTACCGCTGCCGAGTGACGACATGAAGGGCCGCATCATCGGCCGCGAGGGCCGCAACATCCGCGCCATCG
>CAYLSR010000404.1:0-1501 GCA_964385855.1 uncultured Mogibacterium sp. | reverse complement strand
ACCTCATCATCGACGATACACCGGAAGCCGTCATCCTGTCCGGATTCGATCCGGTCCGCAGGGAGATCGCGAGGATCGCGCTGGAAAAACTCATCGTGGACGGCCGGATTCACCCGGCGCGCATCGAGGAGATGGTCCAGAAGGCGACCAAGGAAGTCAACAACATCATCAAGGAGGAAGGCGAGCAGGCCTGCTTCGAGACGGGCGTGCACAACCTGCATCCGGAACTGATCAAGCTTCTGGGCCGTCTGAAATACCGCACTTCCTACGGGCAGAACGTCCTGAAGCATTCCGTAGAGGTTGCGCTCCTTGCCGGACTGATGGCTTCCGAACTCGGTTACGACCCGAGGCTGGCGAAGAGAGCAGGACTGCTCCATGACATCGGCAAATCCATCGACCACGAAGTCGAGGGAACGCACGTGGAGATCGGCGTCAACATCTGCAAGAAGTATAAGGAATCCTGGAAGGTCATCAACGCCGTCCAGGCGCATCACGGCGAAGTGGAGGCCACCACGATGGAGGCGGTGCTGGTCGCCGCGGCGGACGCGCTTTCGGCCGCGAGACCGGGCGCGAGGAGGGAGACGCTGGAATCCTACATCAAGCGTCTGGAGAGCCTCGAAAACATCGCGAATTCCACCAAGGGCGTCGACAAGTCCTACGCCATCCAGGCAGGCAGAGAGATCCGCATCGCGGTCAAGCCGAATCAGGTCAAGGATGACGAGATCCCGATGCTGGCTCGCGAAATCGCGAAAAAGATCGAATCCGAACTCGAATATCCTGGCCATATCAAGGTCAATGTCATCAGGGAGACGCGAGCCGTCGATTATGCGAAGTAATCTCAGCTCCCCGTAAAGGGGAGCTTTTTTTCGGGAACAGGAACCATGGCAATCATCACGAGCAGAACCGGAACGGATCGTACGATCTATCTGGATAATTCCGCGACCACGCGGCCATACGACGAGGTCATCGACCGGATGACGGAAATCTACCGGGAGCATTACGGGAATGCTTCGTCTTTGCATGCGATCGGATTTGACGCAGGCAACATCCTCGTCAGGGCGAGAAAACAGCTCGAAGAGCAGTTCCCGCCGGGCGGGCAGGTCGTCCTGACCTCTGGCGGTACGGAAGCCGACAACCTGGCGATCTTCGGCGCGGCGCGGAAACTGAGGCGCCGCGGCAACAAGATCATCACGACAGCGGTGGAGCACCGGCGGTGCTGGAGTGCTGCAAACGGTTGGAGGAGGAAGGATTTGAGGTTGTGCGGCTGCGCGTCGATGTGGACGGCTACGTCGAGCCGCAGGCGCTCAAGGCCGTGCTCGATGAACGGACGATCCTCGTGACGATGATGGCTGTCAACAACGAAGTCGGCACGATCGAGCCGGTTCTGCCGTGCAGGCGCATCGTTCAGGAGTTCAACCGGGAACACCGGACCGACATCCTGTTCCACACGGACGCGGTCCAGGCACAGAGTACGACACACTATTATAAATAATAAGAATAA
>CAYLSR010000403.1:0-2004 GCA_964385855.1 uncultured Mogibacterium sp. | reverse complement strand
ACCGCCGTTTTGTTGTGCTATTCTAGGTCTCGTGATGCGGGGTCGATACATCATCCCGCTTTTATTATGGAAAAAAACGGACCCGGAAACACCCGGATCCGGAGGAATATCGATCGGTAAGAAGGGACCAAAGATGGATTACAAGAAGATTCTGAAGGGCATCCTCGACATCGGGGAAGCCATGATCAACAGCGGCGCGGAGATCGGCCGCGTGGAGGACAGCATGTACCGGCTGTGCCGCAGCTACGGATTTGTCCGGACAAACTGCTGGGTCATCTCTTCCAATATTCAGGCGACGGTGGAAACGCCGGAGGGCGATATCTTCACGCAGATCCGCCATGTGCCGGGCGGCGAGATGAACTTCGACCGGCTGGACTACCTCAACAATCTGTCCCGGAAGGCGTGCGCGACGACGCCGGACGCCCCGGAGCTGCGCGCCATGCTCGACGAGGTACTGAACCGCCCGGCTCAGCCGCGGTGGATGCACTATCTGGCCGGCGTGCTGGGCGGCACCGGGTTCGCGGTGTTCTTCAACTGCGATGTGCTGGATTCGGTCGTGGCCGTGCTGGCTTCGCTGATCATCATCGCGCTCGGCGAGGTGCTCGAGAAGCACGAAAACAATCCGCTGATCTATAACGCGATCATCTCGTTCGTCGTGGAGGTCTTCATCCTGGTGTCCGTACACTTCGGATTCGGCCACCACCACAGCAACATTACGTTGGGCGTCGTCATGCTCCTGATCTCCGGAATCGGGTTTACCAACGGAATCCGGGACGTCCTCCACCGGGATACGCTTTCCGGGATCATCAATATTTCCACGTCGGTCCTCGGCGCGACCGGGATCGCGATCGGGATCGCTCTGCCGATCCTGCTGATGAAGGGGGTGCTGTAAGATGATGGAATTAGCGCCAAGCCTGGCCGTTCAGCTCATTTCCTGCACGGCAGCCTGCGTCGGATTCGCGATGTGGTTCCGCATCAAAGGCCGGCAGGTCGTTTACTCCGGGATCGGGGCGTTCTTCACGTGGCTCGTTTACGCGCTCCTCTATGAAGTCTGGCAGAGCAATTTCCTCGCGACGCTGGCCGGCGCGGTCTTCGTCGCAGGGTACGCGCAGATCATGGCCAGAATCAACAAGGCGCCGGCGACGATCTTCCTGACGGCTTCGGTCTTCCCGCTGGTTCCGGGGCCGAACCTCTACTACATGATGTACGGCGCGGTCATGGAAGATTACGCAATGATGAAGTCCGAGGGCGTCACGCTTCTGCTGACCTGCCTCGGTATCGTGTTCGGCTTCCTGATCGTCGAGATCTTCAACAAATACCTGACGCTGATCAACAAACACCGGCGGATCCGCCTCGGCCTTGGCAGTCTGCCTTGGCACGACGAGATCCACGGCTGATCCACAGAATCCCGGTCGGAGGGCACCATGACCGTCAATCCGAGTATCGCAGTACAATTGATCACCTGCACGATCGGCTGTGTGGGTTTTGCGCTCCTCTTCCACGCGACGGGGCGCAGCTTGCTGTGGAACGCGGTCGGCGCCTTCCTCACCTGGACCATCTACCTGGTCGCCTACCACTTCCGGCCGTCCGCCTTTATCGCGACGGCCATCGCAGCCACGTTCGTCGCGACCTACGCGCAGATCATGGCCCGTGTCTGCAAACTCCCGGCGACGGTCTTCCAGACGGCCTCCGTCTTTCCGGTCGTCCCGGGCGTCCACCTCTATTACATGATGTACAACCTCGTCATGCAGCAGCCGTCCGAAGCTTTGCTGGAATTCCATGCCCTGCTGCTCGGTTGCCTGGGGATCATCCTCGGCTTCTTCGTGGTGGAGATCTGCAACAAATATATTGTGCTGGCCCGCAAGTGAGCCGGCGTTGGCCCGCAGGTGAGCCGGCGCCTACGGATCGTCGCCGTCAGGTACGGCTCTCGCCTCGTGCCGGCGACGCATCGGTTCTAAACTCAAGCTTCGCCTGACGGCTCGCTTATCGTTAAGAACCGGCTGC
>CAYLSR010000402.1:0-2006 GCA_964385855.1 uncultured Mogibacterium sp. | reverse complement strand
GTCGCTGCCGTGAGGCAGCCTCCGGAGCACACAATTCGAAAGGAGCAGACTGATGAAAGGTTACGGAAAGCTGGGCAGAAATTCTGCACACAGAAAATCCATGCTGAGGAACCTTGTCACAGAGCTCTTCAGACAGGGCCGCATCACGACCACTGAAGAGAGAGCGAAGGAAGCCAGAAGGATCGCGGAGAAGCTGATCACCAAGGCGAAGAGGGGAGACCTCCACGCTCGCAGACAGGTTCTGGAATATGTCTTTGACGAGGATGTCGTAAGAAAGCTGTTCGATGACATCGCACCGTCCTATGCGGAGCGCAACGGCGGATACACCAGGATCCTCAAGCTGGGGACCGAGACAGGGAGACAACGCGGAAGTCGTTTATCTCGAGCTCGTATAAGGCCGATAAGACAACAGATCGCAATGATCGGAAAGCCCCGGGAGTCCGGGGCTTTTTGTGTGTGCGAGAAATAGATTGCGTTGCAGTAAAACATGTGGTATAGTTGGCATATACAAACTGTTGGCATATACCACTAAAGGAGCGGTGCTTTTATGACTATAAGTGAAAGACTATTCAGCATCATGAAAGAGCAGAATATTTCAATGCCGGAATTATCAAGAATGACGGGAATATCCAGACATACGATTTTTGACTGGCAGAGGAGAGGTACGAATCCGGGTGCCGATAAGATCATGATAATATGTGAGGCACTGCATATAACGCCGGAGCAGCTGTTGATCGGGAAAACCGGTGAAACAGAGACCGAAGACCTTTGTGAATCGGACGAGTTGGATGCTCAAATTATGGAAGCAGCCAGATCATTGTCTGACGGCCAGAAAAAAAGACTATTGGCGTACATGAGCATGCTTCAGAATATGAAGGAATAAACAGTCAGGAGGAATTCCTATGAACAGTTTCGATAAACAAATGGAAATGGTACTCTATCATTCTGACGAAGGGGATGTTTCTGTTGATGCGTACATAATGGATGAGAGCCTCTGGATCACGCAAAAGGCAATGGCAGAACTGTTTGGAATAGATAAATCCGATATAAGCAGGCACTTGAAAAAAATATTTGAAAGCGGCGAGCTGGATGAAAAAGTGGTTGTTGCAAAAATTGCAACAACCAGTCCTCCAAAAAAATGCGTGTCATTTTCAAGGGGGAGGCTGTTCGAAAACTAGCCTCTGACCAATAAGTAATAACGTTTTTACAACTCGCGCTCGTTTACGCCCGCCCCCTACAACTGGGAGCCCGCCCGACTCGCGCGAGACAGTAAGATATATAAAGCACCTTGAAAACTGAATAAAATGCACCAAACCGTTGAAAATTCAAGCGTTAGAGCAACCTCTATGGTATAATATAGGCAGTTGGAACTGTCGCCAAAGGAGGACTCTATGCGTTATGTGAAAGGTCTTGATCGCGATCAGGTCATGATGTGCTCGCTCGACTCCTTTGTAGATAAGGAGAGCGATGCGAGGCTCATAGATGCGTTTGTTGACAGCCTCGATCTTGAAGCCCTCGAAATCATCAAGTCTTGTGCAGCATCAGAAGGCCGGCCTGCTTACGATCCGAGAAGCATGCTCAAACTGTATATCTACGGAGCAGAGCATGGCATCCGTTCATCAAGAAAACTTGCCGAAGCATGCAGACTCAACGTTGAAGTACGCTGGATGACAGGAGCTGTAACTCCGGACTTCAGAACCATCTCGGACTTCCGCAAGAACAACATCAAGTCCCTTAAGGAAGTCTTCCACGAGTTCGACAAAAGGATCGCTTCAGCAGTCGACTTCGGATTCATCTCGGTGGATGGCAGCAAACTCAGAGCCAACAACTCCAAGGACAACAATTTCACTTCTCACAAACTTGACGACCGTATCCAGTGGCTGGATGCCCACATCGATGAGTACCTCAGACAGATGGATGCCATAGATTCTATGGATACCGCTGAAGAGATGGACCCCATGCAGATGACTTTCTTGAATATCCTGCAGGAGTTGGGTTCTCTCCTT
>CAYLSR010000401.1:0-2010 GCA_964385855.1 uncultured Mogibacterium sp. | reverse complement strand
ACAGTTGCGGTTTGTTCTTCGCGCGGAAGAGGATCGGAACAGATGTGATTCAAGAACAAATGTTCTTGAATCGTGCGGAATTCATAGACAAAACAAACGGAATCTGTTACAATAACGTGAGGAGAAAGAACATGCGTATATTGGGAATCGATCCGGGTTACGCCATCATGGGTTATGGCGTGCTGGACTACAACGGCAATAAATTCAAACCGGTAACATACGGCTCCATCGAGACGGATGCCGTCATTCCGATGCCGAAGCGCCTCAGCATGCTGTATGACGGACTGCAGCAGATCATCCGGGAGTACCGGCCGGAAGAGGCTGCGATCGAAGAGCTGTTCTTTAACAACAACGCCAAGACGGCGATCATGGTCGGCGAGGCCAGAGGCGTGGCACTGCTCGCCTGTGTGCGGAACGGCCTTCAGATCTACGAGTATACGCCGCTGCAGATCAAGCAGTCGCTGGTCGGCTACGGCCGCGCCGAGAAAAAGCAGGTGCAGCAGATGGTCAAGGTCATCCTCAACCTGCCGGCCGTCCCGAAGCCGGATGACACGGCAGATGCGGTCGCTGCAGCGATCTGCCACGGGCATTCAAGAAACAGCAGGATCTTATATCGATAAAACAGGACCGCATCACCGGGGATCCCGGTTTGTCGGCCCTGTTTGGGTGTCAGAAGGAGCATCATAATGATCAGGACGATCAGAGGGGAATACCTGTATTACGAAAAAGGCGCGGTCGTCATCCGGACGGCGGGCGGTATCGGCTTCCGGATTTTCGTGCCGGAAGTCTCCGCGATCCTGAACGCGCGGGAAGGCGATGAGATGGAAGTCTACACCTATCTGCAGGTGCGGGAGGACGGAATGTCGCTCTTCGGTTTTCATGACCACGATGCGCTGACGCTCTTTGAGCAGCTCATCACGGTAAACGGGGTCGGACCGAAAGCCGGGCTTGCGATTATGTCGCTCGGCACACCGAACCAGATCCGCGCACATATCGTCAACAAGGATGCCAAGTCTATCGCGAAGGCGCAGGGCGTCGGGAAGAAGACCGCGGAGCGGGTCATCCTGGAGCTCGCGGACAAGGTCAGCGTGATCCCGGGGGCGGATGACGCGGTCATCACGGAGACCGAGCCGATCCCGGCGTTCTCCGATGAACGGAACGGCGCGGTCCTCGCGCTGACCACGCTCGGCTATACCAAATCCGAGGCCGAATACGCGATCGGGCACGTTGCGGAAGACGATTTGACGATCGAGGAATACATCAAGAAAGCACTGAAATATCTGTTATAAGGATCGGGAATGGAAAATAAAATCACATCCAGACAAGCGACACCGTCCGAACTGGCGGGCGAAACGACGCTGCGGCCGCAGTATCTGAGTGAATACTGCGGGCAGAGCGCGAGCAAAGAAAACCTGTCGATCTACATTGAGGCGGCCAAGATGAGAGGCGAGCCGCTGGACCACGTGCTCTTTTACGGACCTCCGGGCCTTGGCAAGACCACGCTGGCCTGCATCATCGCCAATGAACTCGGGGTCGACATCAAGATCACCTCAGGACCGGCAATCGGCCGAGCAGGAGATCTTGCGGCCATCCTGACCAATTTAAACGAGAACGACGTCCTCTTTATCGACGAGATCCACCGCCTCAACCGGTCGGTCGAAGAAGTCCTGTATTCCGCGATGGAGGACTTCGCGCTCGACATCATCATCGGGAAAGGGCCGGCAGCCCGGTCCCTGCGGATCGATCTGGCCAGATTCACACTCATTGGCGCGACGACGAGGGCCGGCAGCCTTTCGGCACCGCTTCGCGACCGTTTCGGCATCGTCTGCAAGTTCGAATTCTATACGCAGGAAGAGATCCGGGAGATCCTGCGGCGTTCCGCCGCGGTGCTCGGCATGAAGATCGACGAGGAGTCGCTGGACGAACTTGCGCGTAGATCCCGGGGGACGCCGCGGATCGGCAACCGCCTCCTGAAGCGGGTCCGGGACTTTTCCGAGGTCATCAGCGACG
>CAYLSR010000400.1:431-2010 GCA_964385855.1 uncultured Mogibacterium sp. | reverse complement strand
TTCTCCTTTTTGATATTTTCCGCTGAATTTTCAGGATCCAGAATCAGAGTCCTTGCCTGGACCTCCGCGCTGCCGATCGTCTTTTCGGCAAACTGCTTGCGCAGGAGGTATCCGACCGCAAGGCCAATTACGAGGAAAACCAGGCTGACCAGTGCATGAATAACTCCTGGTGCCATTGGCACACCTCCTTAATGTTGAATTGTAATTTATCCGAATCAACCGGCACATCTTGCGATTGGTGCCGCATCAAATCCATAAATATACAAACTAATATTAGCACCAATCGGACCGGCAGTCAATAGTAAGCCTCGGTCAACTCCTGTGTACCGGAACTCCCCGGATCAAAGCATCAGGAGGCGCTCCGCGATCTTTCGGAAATTCTCCGCGATATAGCTGTCCTGCTTCAAAACGACCGGCGCACCGATGCCCATCGCCGCGCGGATGTTCTCGTCATCGAGCACCATCCCTGCCATTTCGCACCGGATGCGCGTGTTGATCTCCTGGACTTCAGGCTCGATGCCCTTGAAGACGAGCGCCGGGATCACGCGGTTGACCAGATACCGGCGGTTCATCACTCTGCTCCGGATCATCCGGTCCTCTAACGCCTCGGTCGCGCGGAGCGCGATCCTGTCCGGCGTCGTGACGAGCAGCGAAAGATCGGACACCGCCGTGATCGCCTTTATCAGCGGCGACCACCCGCTGCCCGCGTCGATCACCGTCAGGTCATACCGTCTCGCGCAGCTTCGGATCAGTTCGCCGACCGAATCGAGTGCTTCGCTTTCCGGTCCTCCGCAGCAGCTGTCAGGATCGCCCGACAGGAGCGACAGATGGCGAAGCCCCGGGATCCGAAGGACCGCGTCCTCCAGGTCCAAGGCCCCGCTCCGGACATCACCCGTATGGTAGATGGCGCGGTCCTGGACGCCGAAGGCCAGATCGAGCGCCCTGGCGCCGTTGTGAAAATCGACCAGCAGCGTGTTTGCTCCGCGCATCGCCGCGACCGCTGCGAGATTGGCCGCGACGGCCGTCGTTCCCGTACCGCCTTTCCCGGACAGGACTGTCAGGACTTTCATGTTCTCGTTCCTTTCTCCCGCGCTACGGCAGGATCCATCCTTCATTTCTCAGACTGACATACGTGCCGTCCCCGATAATCAGGTGATCGACCAGTCGGATCCCGATGATCTTCGCGGTTTCCGCCAGCCGCTCCGTCACGCGCAGGTCCTCCTCGCTCGGTTCCGGATTGCCGCTCGGGTGATTGTGGGCGACGATGATGCCCGCGGCGCCCTGCCGGATCGCCGGAGCGAAGACCTCCCGCGGGTGCATGTTCGCCGCGGAAAGCTCCCCGATGGAGATCAACTCCCGCGACTCTATCTCGGATTTGGCGTTGAGCATCAGCAGGATGACGTGCTCCCGCTTCTCGTACCGCAGCTCCTCCATCAGAATCGCGGCGACCTCCCGGTCGTTGCGCGCCGAGGCTCTGTACAGCGACGGACGCCCGCCGGGATCCAGCCGCCGCAGGACGCGATCTACAAGATACGCGGCTATGTGGAGGACGTCATATTGCTGTGCAAGAGTAAACGGG
>CAYLSR010000400.1:0-421 GCA_964385855.1 uncultured Mogibacterium sp. | reverse complement strand
TCCGAAGCTGAGGAGTGCCCGCCGGGATCCAGCCGCCTTGCCAGCTCGATGCCGGCCAGGATCGAGCACGCCTTGCTCACGCCGATCCCGTCGATGGACGTCAGCTCCGGCACCTTCAGCCGTTTGAGGTCGCTGACGCCTGAAGCAGTGCGTGAAAGCACCTCCTCCGCCAGCTGCACGGCGGATCGCTCCCGGCTCCCCGTCCGGATGATGAGCGCGAGCAGTTCAGACGTGCTGAGAGCCTGCGCGCCCTGATACATCAGTTTTTCCTGCGGCCGCTCGTGGACCGGCAGATCTTTGATATGCATACCCCTTCCTTCCCAATGAAAACACACGATTGATTGTAGCACGGATGTCGCTCCGTCTTCAATGGTGCGGGAGGATGCGTAATTCTGTTGTCCTGCCGCGAAAACCGGCGGCA
>CAYLSR010000399.1:0-2015 GCA_964385855.1 uncultured Mogibacterium sp. | reverse complement strand
TGCTGCGTCCGTCCTACGTCATCGGCGGGCAGAACATGACGATCGCCGGGGACGCGGAGGACACCCGCAACTACATGAACCGCATCCTGGCGGAGAGCAGCGGCAACACCGTCCTCATCGACAAGTACATGCCGGGCATCGAGTTGGAGGTCGACGTCATCTCTGACGGCGAGGACGTCCTCATCCCGGGCATCATGGAGCACATCGAGAAGGCCGGCATCCACTCCGGCGACTCGATCGCGGTCTATCCGCCGTTCAACCTGACGGACCGCCAGCTCCGCCGCATCTGCGACGTGTCGGAGAAGCTGGCGCTGGCCCTCGGCACCAAGGGGCTGGTCAACATCCAGTACCTGCTCTACCAGGGCGAGCTCTACGTCATCGAAGTCAACCCGCGCGCGTCGCGGACGGTTCCGTACATTAGCAAGGTCGCCGGCGTCCCGATGGTCGACCTCGCGTCGCAGGTCATGCTCGGCGCGAAGCTCTACGACCTCGGCTACGGCACCGGTCTCTTCCGGACGCCGCCGTACACCGCGGTCAAGGTGCCGGTCTTCTCGTTCGAGAAGCTGACGGACGCCAATTCGATCCTCGGGCCGGAGATGAAATCCACCGGCGAGGTGCTCGGCCTCGGCCGGACCCTCAACGAGGCGCTCTACAAAGGCCTGACGGCGGCCGGCTTCACCCTGCCGCACCGCGGCGCGGGCAGGGAGCTCGGCGTCATGATCAGCGTGCAGAAGCGCGATTATCCGGAGATTTTGCCGATCGCGGTCAAATTCAATGCCCTCGGCATGAAGATCTACGCGACGCGCGGCACGGCGGAAGCCATCCGCACGCTCGGCATCGACGTGACGACGGTCAAAAAAGCGCAGGACGGCAACGACATCCTCGACCTCATGGAGAGCGGCAAGACCAGCTACATCATCTTCACCGGGCAGGCCAACGACGCGGCGCTCGGCGATTATACCGCCGTGCATAAGCGGGCGATGCAGCTCGGCATCCCGTGCCTCACGAGCGTGGACACGGCCGGCGCGCTGGTCAGCATGATCGCGAGCCGCTTCTCCGCGTGGAATACCGAGCTCGTCGACATCAACCACATGCGCGCGACGCACCGCGACATCGAGTTCATGAAGCTGCACAGCTACGGCAACGACTACATCATGATCTCCAACTTCGATAAGATGATCGAAGGGCCGGAATCCCTGTGCATCACGCTGTGTGACCGCCACCGCTCGATCGGAGGCGACGGGATCGTCATCGTGGAGCGCTCCAGGGTCGCGGACATCAAGATGACCGCGTATAACAGCGACGGCACGGAGGGTGAAGTCGCCGGGAACGGCGTCCGCTGCGGCGCGAAATACGCCTATGAGCAGGGCTACATCGGCAGAGACCGGATCTCGGTCGAGACCCCGAAGGGGATCAAGCACCTCCGGCTCTTCAAACGCGATAACCGCGTCAACTCCGTCGCGCTCGAGCTGCCGATCTCCGACGTGACCTTCGAGGCGAAGGAAGTCCCTGTAAAGACCCGCAAGAAGCGGCTGATCGACTCGCTCCTGACCATCGGCGGCAAAGACTACCGGGTCACCTGCCTGTCGGTCGGCAACCCGCACGCGGTGCTCTTCTGCGATTCGATCGACGACCTCGACCTCGAGAAGATCGGCCCTGAGTTCGAATACTCCGACCTCTTCCCGCGCCGGGTCAACGTGGAATTCGTCCGGGTCGTGGATCCGCGGACCATCCGCATGCGCGTCTGGGAGATCAGCAACGGCGAGACCGAGTCCTGCGGCAGCGGCGCCCTGGCGGCGGTCTGCGCGGCCGTCGAGCTCGGCTACTGTGAGAAGGGCCGGGACATCACCGTCGAATATCCGGGCGGCGACATGATCGTCAACGTCAGCGACGAGACGGTGACCCTGACCGGCGAAGTCGGATTTGCGTTTAAGGGGAAGTTTGAATATTAAGATAATGTGACAACGTGACATTGGGACGGTTCTTTTGTCAGCTTTTGCCCTGCAAAAGCTGAC
>CAYLSR010000398.1:0-2023 GCA_964385855.1 uncultured Mogibacterium sp. | reverse complement strand
ATACACGCGTATTGAACCATCATGATGAACGCAATGATGATAAGGATGACATACATGACGGTATTGGAGACACGAGCTCTGGTACGTGCACTTTCCATGTATCATTCCCTCCTTCCCTAGTTATAGAATACAAAGCGCTTTTCAGCGCGCTGCATGATGACGGTAACGAGCATGATGAAGATGACGAGGATCATGACGATCGCCGCGCCGTAGCCCTTGTTGCCCTGGTCGAACGTGTACTTGTAGAACACGTAGACCGTGGACTGGACCTTCGGCAGCGCCTGGCTGGTCTTGTCCATGACCATGAACATCAGGTCGAAGATCGTGAGCGCACCGATGACTCGGGTCTGCACGATGAAGAACGTCGTCGGGCTCAGCAGCGGCACCGTGATGTCAAAGAACTGACGGATGCCGGTCGCGCCGTCGATCTCCGCAGCTTCATAGTAGTCGCCCGGGATCTCCTGCAATCCGGAGATGAAGAGGACCATGTTGTAACCGATGATCGACCAGACGCCGATGACACCGACCGAGATCCACGCGATCTTCGGATTCGAGATCCACGCAATGTTCGTATGCAGAATGTTGTTGAACAGACCGAACTGCTGATTGTATAACCATTTCCATACCATCGCGACCGCCGCCGGTGCGCAGACCATCGGCAGGAAGAATACGGTACGGAAGAAGGATGTACCTTTTAATTTCTTGTTCAGGAACACCGCGAGGACCAGTGCGATGATGACGCCGAACGGCACCTCGATGATGGCGTACTTGACCGTGTTGATCAGGGACTGCCAGATCTCAGTGTCCGCGAACGCCTTCTGGTAGTTCGCCAGACCGACAAAGGTGTTGCCCTTACCGAAGTCACCGGTCTTGCAGAACGACTGGTAGACGGTGTTGATGGCAGGGTAGAAGTTGAGGACGATGAGCCCGATAATGGTCGGCGCGACAAACGCGTACCCCCACAGGGCCTCGTTCTTCTCCTTCGCTGTCATCGGTTTTCTTTCTTTCATAAGTAATTCCTCCTTATTCTTAAAGAATAAAGGATCGCGGGCCATCTACAACGGATGGCCCGCCATGCTTTCTTACGAGACCTGACGGCAGAACCGCAGGTTTTTCAGATTATTCCGCAGCGATCGCGTCGCGGATCATCTTGGCAACGACGTCGCAAGCGTGAGACATCGCTTCCGGATCTTCCGGAGCCTGCCAAGCATCGAGGAATCCGCCGGCCTGCTTCATCGGAGTCTGCCATACGCCGGAGTTTCTGGTGCCCGGACGAGCATACAGCGTACCATTCTCTTCAACCTCGGTGAACGCGGAAACGTCCATGCCTTCAAATGCGTTCGCGAACTCATCGGAGATGCCAGGGATACCCGCCATCGTGACGCCGAGCTGAGCCTGCTTGATCTGCGCATCCTTGGAGCACAGGTACTCGATCAGGCTTGCAGCAGCATCCGGATTCGACGTGTTGGCAGCAGCCGCCCAGCCGAGGCCGTTGTAGCAGGACTGACGCTCTTCCTTCTGGCACTGTCCGTCGCCGTTTCTGTCGCAGTACGGGATCTCCGCCCACGCGTAATCAGCGCTGTGCTCAGCGTTGTAGAACGCGTTGATCATCCAGGAACCCTGCGTGATCATCGCGACCTTGCCGGACTGGAACAGGGAATCGGTGCCGGATTCAGCGACGACAGCCTGCGGGGTGCCGACGGTGAGCATCTTGCGGACCATTTCCATACCCGCCTTGGACTCTGCGGAGTCGATCGCGGTGTCGGTCTTCTCAACATTGACAACGTTCCCGCCGTAAGCGTAGATGTAGTTGTACCAGCCGTCCTGGTCGTTGGAGGTGTTCAGCGCGAAACCATAGGTGTCATCCGGGGTGTTCTCGGTGATCGCCTTCGCAGCTTCGTACATATCCTCGTACGTCCAGTCATTGGTCGGATACTCAACACCGGCTTCGTCGAACAGCGCCTTGTTGTCCGTCCTCGAAAACCGTGTCAACGCGATGGGCATCTCGGAAGCGACGGTCTCG
>CAYLSR010000397.1:0-2030 GCA_964385855.1 uncultured Mogibacterium sp. | reverse complement strand
ACATCCGAATCCGGGATGTCGTCCTGCCGGATGAGGTGCTCGAAAGGAGGAATCTGTGGCATCCGTTTGGCAGGAAGAATATGAAGAAAAGTTCACACGAAAAATCCTGATTGTATGTTGACAGAAGATGAGCGGATGAGTAGAATAGGGAATGGAGGTTGGCACTCGTACGATATGAGTGCTAACAATAGAATCAAGAGGAGGAAAAATACATGAGTTTAGGGATCAAGCCACTCGGCGCAAGAGTCGTGATAAAGAAAGTTGACGCCCTGGAAAAGACGGAAGGCGGACTGCTCCTGTCGGGCAGCGCGAAGGAAAAGCCGCAGCAGGCTGAAGTTCTGGCAGTCGGGCCGGGAACGGAAGAAGAAAAGATGCAGCTGAAGGTCGGCGACATGGTCATCTTCTCGAAGTATGGCGGGACAGACCTGAAGTATAAGGGCGTTGAATATACGATCATCAACCAGAAGGACATTCTGGCAGTCATCGAGTAACAGTAGAACGGAGTCCGGACGCAGAAACGCATGTTCCGTCCGGTGAGCCGTGAGAATTCAGGAGGATAAAAATGGCAAAAGATCTGCATTATGGTGAAGAGTCCAGAAGAAAGCTTCTGGCCGGTGTTGATAAGCTGGCGGATACCGTCAAGATCACGCTCGGACCGAAGGGCCGCAACGTTCTGATCGAGCGGTCTTACGGATCGCCGCTGATCACGAACGACGGCGTTTCGATCGCGAAGGAAATCGAGCTGGAAGACCAGGTCGAAAACATGGGCGCTCAGCTCGTCAAGGAAGTCGCGACCAAGACCAACGACGTCGCCGGTGACGGCACGACGACCGCGACCCTGCTCGCGCAGGCAATCGTCCGGGAGGGCTTCAAGAATGTGACCGCGGGCGCGAACCCGATGATCCTCAAGAGAGGCATCAACGGTGCCGTTGAAGTCGCGGTGGACTATCTGAAGAAAGCCGCCAAGCAGGTTGATGACAGAGAGAGCATCGCGCAGGTTGCTTCGGTTTCCGCAAGCGATACGGAGATCGGCGAACTGATTTCGGAAGCGATGTCCAAGGTCGGCAAGGACGGCGTCATCACCGTCGAGGAGTCCAAGTCGCTCGGCACGACGCTGGATGTCGTGGAAGGCATGCAGTTTGACAGAGGGTATCTGTCGCCGTACATGGCCGCGACCAGCGAGAAGATGGAAGCGGTTCTGGATCACCCGTACATCCTGCTGACGGACAAGAAGATCTCCACGATTCAGGAACTCGTTCCGCTGCTCGAGGATATCATGAAGTCCGGCCGCAAGCTGCTCATCGTCGCGGAAGACGTCGAAGGTGAAGCACTCGCGACGCTCGTCGTCAACAAGCTGAGAGGTACGCTGGATGTCGTTGCGGTCAAGGCCCCTGGCTTTGGCGACAGACGCAAGGCGATGATGGAAGACATCGCGATCCTGACCGGCGGTACCGTGATCAGCGAGGAGCTCGGCTATGAGCTCCGCGAGACGACGATCGACATGCTCGGCAGAGCGGAGACTGTCAAGGTCAACAAGGATCACACCGTCATCGTTCACGGCATGGGAGATAAGGCGGAAATCGAGGCCAGAGTCGAGCAGATCAGAGGCGAGATCGCTCAGAGCACCTCGGACTTCGACCGTGAGAAGCTGAACGAGAGACTGGCCAAGCTGGCCGGCGGTGTAGCGGTCATCAATGCCGGTGCCGCGACCGAGACCGAACTCAAGGAGAAGAAGCTGAGACTGGAAGATGCACTCAATGCGACGAGAGCCGCTGTCGAGGAAGGCATCGTCGCGGGCGGCGGTGTTTCCCTGATCGGCGCGATCAAGTGCGTCGCGGAGTATGCGGACAGCCTGGACGGCGATATGAAGACCGGTGCGAAGATCGTCGAAAGAGCGCTGGAAGAGCCTGTTCGTCAGATTGCGGAGAACGCCGGATTTGAAGGCAGCGTCGTCGTCGCGAAGGTCAAGGAATCCCCGGAAGGTGTCGGATTCAACGCCGCGACGGAGGAATATGTCGACATGATCGAAG
>CAYLSR010000396.1:0-2034 GCA_964385855.1 uncultured Mogibacterium sp. | reverse complement strand
GTTATCGAACGGTTCGCCGATCCCCATGACGACGACGTGACCGATTGGCTCATCCGTCTGCCGGCGCATCTCCAGCACCTGTCCGAGCATCTCACCCGGGGTCAGATTGCGGTCCAATCCCTTCCGCGTGGACGCGCAGAACGTACAGCCCATCCGGCACCCGGCCTGCGAAGAGATGCAGATCGAATTACCGTAGCTGTACTTCATGAAGACGGATTCCACCCGGCTCCCGTCCCGAAATTCAAACAGGCACTTCCGGGTCCCGTCCTGCGCCGAGACCTGCTCCGTGACGACCGCAGGAAGACCGATCACGTATTCTTCCGCCAGTTTCTCCCGAAGTGCAGCCGGCACATTGGTCATCTCGTCGAAAGACGCGACCCCCTTCGCCAGCATGCCGAAGATCTGCTTCGCGCGGAATTTCTTTTCTCCATAGCGAGCAACGATCCCGGCTAATTCGTCGGGATCGCAGTTCAGGATATTGTTTCTGTAGTCTTTCATCTTCAGAGCTTCTCTACCGCAAGACCGGTCTTGTGACCGTTGATATCAAACTGTTCGAGGCCGCTCCCGGTCAGGAGTTCCTTCGCGAGCGTCTCTTCCATAATGTGCTCTTTCGCCGATTCGATCGCCGCGGTGATCTCCTCATCCGCTTCGACCGTGATCCGGATGCGGTCCATCATCTCGAAGTCGTGCTGTTTACGCAGCTGCTGGATCTTGGAGATGACCTCGCGCACATAGCCCTCCCGGATGAGTTCCGGCGTCAACTTGGTGTCCAGAATCGTGAAGACGTTGTTCTCCATGCCGACGACGAAGCCTTCCTTGGCCGAGATGCGGACATCCAGGTATTCCTCCGGGATCTCGACAGTTTCTCCGCCGAGCTCCAACGTGATCGGTCCCTGCGAGATCTCCGCGATCAGCGCCTTGGCGTCCGCCGCGGCGAGCTTCTGCCCGAACTCCTTGATGTTCTTGCCGAGCACCCTGCCTGCCGCGCGGAAATTCGGCTTGATCGAGAAGTTCATGAACTTGTCCAGATCCTGCTCAAAGACGACTCTCTTGACGTTGAGCTCCTCGGTGATCAGCGGTACCAGGTCTGCGATGATCTCCTCGTAGCTGCCGTCCACGATGACCTCCGAGAGCGGCTGACGGACTTTGAGGCGTTCTTTCTCACGCGTCCCTCTGCCGAGGTTGACGAGCGTCTTGACCAGACCCATCCGCTCCTCGACCTTCTCGTCGATCAGGCTTTCATCCGCAACCGGATAGTACGCCGTGTGGACCGTCACTTCGCCGGTCAGCTTGATGTAGATCTCATCCGAGATGAACGGCGCGATCGGAGCGATCAGCTTCGCGGTGCCGACGAGCATCTCGTAAGTCGTCGCGTAGACGCTCATCTTATCCGCTTCCATGCCGTCCGCGTAGAATCTGCGGCGCGCTCTGCGGATGTACCAGTTGGACAGATCCTCCACGACGAAATCGTTGATCGCGCGGACCATCTTCATGTGGTCGTATTCGTCCAGCGCCTCCGTCGCCTCTTTGACGACGCGGTTGAACCGTGAGATGATCCAGCGGTCAAGTTCCGGCCGCTCCGCGTACGGGATGTCGATCGACGCGACATCCACATCGTCGAGGTTGGAGTACAGGACGAAGAAGTTATAGGTGTTTCTCAGCGTTCCGAAGAACTTGCTGACGACTTCCTTGACGCCCTCTTCGTCGAACTTGGTCGGCGTCCAGGCCGGGGACGTGGAGACGAGATACCACCGCACCGCATCCGCGCCGTACTTCTCGAGCAGCGCGAACGGGTCGACGGTATTGCCCTTGTGCTTGGACATCTTCTTGCCTTCTTTGTCCAAAATCAGGTCGTTGACCAGGACGTTCCGGTACGGCGCGCAGCCCTTGATGAGCGTCGAGACCGCCAGCAGCGAGTAGAACCAGCCTCTGGTCTGGTCGATGCCCTCACAGATGAAGTCCGCCGGGAACAGTTCGTCGAAGTCATCCTTGTGCTCGAACGGATAGTGCCACTGTGCAAAAGGCATGGATCCG
>CAYLSR010000395.1:0-2034 GCA_964385855.1 uncultured Mogibacterium sp. | reverse complement strand
TACGCTCAGCCACACGGCATCAGAAGTCTCCGCGACCATGCCGATCTCGGCCGCGAACTTCACGACTTCCTGATACACCTCCGGGGACGTTCCAGGGTGCCCCATGATCTCCGCGGTGTTGTTCTTCCAGATCGTATTGGCGAAATGCAGCGCGCAGTACTTCTCCGGCCTGCCGGTGTATTCCGCGAACATGCTCGGCAGCAGCGTCGAGGAGTTCGTGCAGAGGATCGTCTCTTCGTCCAGCAGATCGCGGAGCGCCTCGTACACGCCGATCTTGGCTTCCGGGTTTTCGGACATGGATTCGATAACGATGTCCGCGCCCTTCACGGCCTTCGCCATGTCGAGCTCGATATGGACGTTTTCTTCAAACCGCTTCTGCGCCTGCGCGACCAGTTCGTCGATCTTCTCCGCCGTGATCCCCTGCCAGTCCGCGATCAGACCGCGCGGGTACAGCATCGCGCCCACCGGGTTCCCGATCAGCGCTTTCGCCTTCTCAAGGTCCTCGATCATCAGCGCGGAATACCGCTCGATCTTCGGCATGGTCCTCCCGATGGAACTCTCCGACCGCAGCCAGAACGTCGTATCGCAGTCATGATACGCGCAGATCAGCCCGATCTGTGTGCCCAGAACGCCGCCGCCGGCGACAACTACCTTCTTTTTTGTCATGTGTGATACCTCCTTTGGTTACTGTGAGAGCTGACAAGTTGACAGGTGTGACAGGGGGAAGGTTCTTTTGTCAGCTTTTCGGATCAACTTCGGATAGATGAACTCCCGGAACCACGGCTCCCGCGACATCCGGAGCGCATCCTCCGGCGCAAACCACATCACCGCGCTGTTCTCATCCGGTTTGACGCGGAGCGATTCGGCCGGATCGCCTTCGATCAGGTAGGTCGCGTTCAGATGAAGGTGCGACGGGACATAGCTGCCGTGCTTGAAGTGCCCGCTCACTGCAAGGATCTCCAGCGAGAAGATCTCCGGCGTCACGAGGCGGATGTGCTCAAGGCCGCTCTCCTCCCGGACTTCCCGGAGCGCGACCGCGGAGAGATCCCACTCCCCGTCCGCATGCCCGCCGAGCCAGCTCCAGGACCGGTACAGGTTGTGGTGCACCATCAGCACCTGCTTGCGGTCCGGCGACACGACCCACGACGAAGCCGTCAGATGCGCCGTCAGGCACTCCCGGCGGCTCAGATCGAGCCCCGTTTCCAGCCACATCAGGATCTCTTCGCGGTCGACCGCCTCCTGCTCGTTGACCGGCTGATACTTCAGGATCTGCTGCTTCAGGTCCGCCATCCGATCACCCCCCTGTGAAGACTCTGTTATTATGATAATAAAGCGGAAAAAGGAAGTCAATACGGGGAAGATCGACTGATATTCCCTTGACTTTCACCGTACTCCAAGGTATAGGATATCCAAAAGGTACGATCTGTGCTATGATTAAGACAACTAAACTGAAACATGAAAGCGAGGTTTTCCCATGCTGCTACTGTCCAGAGAAGACATCCGTAAAGTCATCTCCATGAGAGACATCATCGAAGCCGATAAAACGGCGTTCAAGATGGTCGTCGATCAGACCGTCGACAACCCGCTCCGCACCGTCATCAACGGCAAATACGACGGCACCTTCATCTTCATGCCGGCGTACGCCCCGGAACTCGACGCGGCCGCCGTCAAGGTCGTCAACATCTTTCCGCACAACATCGATCAGGGCCTCATGACCTCGCCGGCGCAGGTCCTGCTGATCGACGGCAACACCGGGTACATCGTCGCCCTGCTGGACGGGACGTACGTGACGCAGCTCCGGACGGGCGCTTCCTCCGGTGCAGCCTTTGATCTGCTCGCGAAAAAGGACTGCCGCAAGGGCGCGCTCATCGGCACCGGCGGTCAGGCGGCGACACAGCTCGAAGCCATGATCTGCGCGCGGCAGCTCGAAGAAGTGAAGATCTTCGACCTCAACCTGGAGCGCTGCCGGGCCTTTGTGGACCCCGAAACTCCTTCTCCCTCCACCAGAACATAAACTCCAAGCAGTGACTCTAC
>CAYLSR010000394.1:0-2038 GCA_964385855.1 uncultured Mogibacterium sp. | reverse complement strand
CAGCGTTCTCAGCGGATAGAAGATCATCGGTTTATTGTAAATCGGAAGCAGCTGCTTGGATGTGACCATGGTCAGCGGATAAAGCCTGGTGCCGGAGCCGCCGGCGAGAATGATGCCCTTCATGGTTCCTCCTTGAGATCTGAAATTCTTATCCCCAGTATACCATACTTCCACTCCGCTGAGAACACGCGCGGAGAAGTTTAAAATCCGGCCGGAACAGGCCTTTTTTTGATGCCCGCAAAACGCTTTCCGGGACGGATCTGTCGGCTTTTTAAACTGATTCGGCCGTTTTGCGTGAGATTTCTGTCGATTTACGTTTTTTGCCGGGCCGCCGGGTTTGCTGTAGGATGGGTGTAAGGAGGTGCCGGACATGGATAACAGTTTGAAACAATCGATCATCAGTTTCCTTTCTGACATGAAGCGAAAGCAAAAGTGGGCCAAAGCCCGCCTCAAGGAACTGCAGCCGTATGCCGGGTGTTACCTTGAAACCAGTCTCAGAAACGGAACGACCTATTACTACCGAAACGAAATCGGCGACAAGACCCGGCACTCACGCAAATATCTCGGCACGATCGACAATGAGGAGGTCCTGTGCATCATGGAAGTCCAGTTCCTCAAGCAGAGCCTGAAGAGACTCGATACCAACATCCGCCTCACGGAAAACCTGCTGCGCCGCTACCGATCTTACGATGCCGCGAGCATCCTGAATTCGCTTCGGAAGATCTACCGAAGCCTCCCGCCCGGCAGATGCTACCGCAGCCCGGAGACACCTTCCGTCGAAGCCTGGCGCAGCGACCTCCTCAAGCTCAAAGAGCAGCATCCCCCGCTGTATCCCGAGCACCTGACCATCCTCGCGGACGACGGAACGCCGGTCCGGAGCAAATCGGAGCAGGTAATCGCCAACATGCTGTTCTACCTGGAGATCCCCTACGTCTACGAGGCGCCCCTCCTCCTGAACGGCCACTGGATCCACCCGGACTTCACGATCCTGCTGCCGGAAAGCGGAGCAGTCTATTACATCGAGCATGCCGGCTTCATGCAGGACGAAGAATACGCCAGGGCTTTCGGGCTCAAACTCCGCAGCTACATCCAGGCCGGGATCCTCCCGGATGAGCAGCTGATCCTCTCATTCGAAGGAGCCGGCGGTCAAAACTGGAACAGCCAGATATTGCGGGGAAAGCTGGAGCGATTATTGACGGGTGACCGTAATTCTTAGCATCACCCGTCAAACCGGGCGACCACTGTTGACGGGTGACCGTAATTCTTAGCATCACCCGTCAATCCGGGCGACCACCATTGACGGGTATTCGTGATTCTTACCGTCACCCGTCAATCCGGAGACCCACCATTGACGGGTATTCGTGATTCTTACCGTCACCCGTCAAACCGGGCGATCGGGGATGCCGAAGGGCGCCGCCTGCCGGGGCTGAAGTCCCGTTCACTGTTGACTTTTTTACTGTATGTAGTAAAATATATGTAATTGTATAATCTACTTAGATAATACTTGTTATGAGGTTGATTACCGGCAAAATGGATATTAACGTTATTTCGTGGCTTGACCGCATTTCGCGGAAATTCCCTGGCAAAGTCGTTTATCGCGACGCGGCGGAGGGACAAGCACTTACTTTTGCGCAACTGGACCGGCTCACAAAGTCGATCGGTTCCGGGCTCGCCGGGCGGATCGCGCCGGGCAAGCCGGTCGCTGTCATGAGCGGCAGGCACGTTCTGACCCCGGCCTGCTACCTCGGTGTCGTGAGAGCCGGCTGTTTTTATGCGCCGATGGACGCTTCGATGCCGGAGCCGAGGCTCAATCAGATCCTTCATGTGATCCACGCGGAGATTCTGGTCGTCGACCGGGAGCACCTCGCGAAGGCGGAGAAGCTGGCGTTTGACGGGCAGATCCTGCTGATGGAAGAACTGGCGGAATGCCCTGCCGACGAGGCGCTTTTGGCCCGCGCGGGGCGAGTGCACACGGAGCTCGATCCGCTGTACGTGATCTTCACATCCGGTTCGACCGGGATCCCGAAGGGCGTCATCA
>CAYLSR010000393.1:338-2039 GCA_964385855.1 uncultured Mogibacterium sp. | reverse complement strand
CACGAGCAAGAACAGGCGCACAGCGTTTAGGACCGCGTCGTCTGCGTCTCAGCGTACGGGGAGATTTTGCGGACCGGCACGCCGGCTGAAGTGTTCCGGGATGAGGTTCTCAGCGAACTCTACGGGATGGAGCCCGGCCGGATCACGGCGTTGTACCGGCCGTTTCTGGACAGCATGATGAAAGAGTGAAACCATGGCGAAAGTCCTCATGATACAGGGCACGATGTCCAACGCGGGCAAGAGCCTGCTGACCGCCGGCCTGTGTCGGATCTTCCGGCAGGACGGCTACCGGGTGGCGCCGTTCAAGTCTCAGAACATGGCGCTCAATTCGTATGTGACGAAAGAGGGGCTCGAGATGGGCAGGGCGCAGGTCGTGCAGGCGGAGGCCGCCGGCACGGAGCCGGTCGCCGCGATGAATCCCATCCTGCTCAAACCGACGGACAACGAAGGCTCGCAGGTCATCGTGAACGGCCGGCCGGTCGGCAACATGAAGGCGAGAGACTACTTTGAATACAAGAAAATGCTGATCCCGGTCATCCGGGAGGCGTTCCGAAGCCTTTCGGCGCAGTACGACATCATCGTCGTCGAAGGGGCCGGCTCGCCGGCGGAGATCAACCTCAAGCAGGCGGACATCGTCAACATGGGGCTTGCCGAGATGCTGGACGCGCCGGTCCTGCTGGTCGGAGACATCGACTGCGGCGGAGTGTTCGCGCAGCTGATCGGCACGCTGGTCCTCCTCGAGGAGCAGGAGCGGGCGCGGGTTAAAGGGCTCGTGATCAACAAGTTCCGCGGCGACGCCTCTCTGCTCGATCCCGGGATCGAGCAGCTGGAGGCGATGAGCGGCATCCCGGTCGTGGGCGTCGTCCCGTACATGGAGATCCGCGTGGAGGACGAGGACTCCCTGTCTGCGAGGCACAGGAACCGCATGCGCGGGACGATCGATCTCGCGGTGATCCGGCTGCCGAAGCTGTCGAACTTCTCGGATTTTGATGTCTTCGAACAGTTTCCGGAGGTCTCCGTCCGGTACGTGCGGGAACCCCGGGAGCTCGGAACGCCGGATCTGATCCTCCTCCCGGGCTCCAAGAGCACGATCGCGGATCTCCGGTGGCTTCGCGAGCAGGGACTGGAAGGGGCAATCCTCGCCGCGCATCAGGGCGGCAGTCCGGTCTTCGGGATCTGCGGCGGTTACCAGATGCTGGGCGAGTCGGTCAGCGATCCGACCGGCGCGGAAGGCGGCGGGGAGATCCGCGGGCTCGGACTGCTGCCGGTCCGCACGGTGCTGGCGGCGGAGAAGCAGACCCGGCAGTTTGAGGGGACGTTCGGGGAGGTCAGCGGACTTTTTGCCGGCCTCAGCGGAAAGAGAATGACCGGGTACGAGATCCACATGGGACAGACGACCGGGACCGTGCAGGGATGTGAACCTGTTTTTACTTCCGGCGGCACGGGGATGGCGGCCGGCGAGGTCTACGGGAGTTACGTGCACGGCATCTTCGACCGCGCGGAGATCTCGGAGACGGTCGTGCAGGCGCTGGCGGAGCGGAAGGGGTTAAGGCTCGGGGAACAGGAAGTCCTGGATCATCGTGCATTCAAGGAGCAGGAGTACGACCGCCTGGCCTATCGCATAAGGATGCTGCCCGTTCAGAGCCGTGACTCTGCGGATCACAGGCGAGATATCACCATGGGCGCTCTCCGCGCGAAGAT
>CAYLSR010000393.1:0-328 GCA_964385855.1 uncultured Mogibacterium sp. | reverse complement strand
ATATGGACAGAATTTACGAGATGCTGAAGGAGGCTGCGTTCTGATGCGTGCAAAAACACCGGACAGAGCGGTCTATGAAGAAGTCCGCGAAAACTGGGACCGCATCGCGAAGCCGCTGAACGGGCTCGGGCGGTTCGAGGAGATGGTCTGCAGGATCGGCGCGATCCAGGGGACGGCGGACGTCCGCATCGACCGGCGGGCCGTTCTTCTGCTGTGCGCGGATAACGGTATCGTGGAAGAGGGCGTCACGCAGACCGGACAGGAGGTGACCCGGGCTGTCAGACCGGCGCCGCCGGCACCGACGACCAGAACATCACACTCAAGGGTC